>JAGQVA010000246.1 GCA_020438265.1 Bacteroidota bacterium | reverse complement strand
GAAGGGGTTGATTCACTTTTGCAAAAAGTAAATATTTGGCTGAATGAAAACCCGGATTTTCACATTATCAATATCGAAACAGTTATTTTACCTTCTCTGTATCAACGAAGAACAGATGGAGACAGTCAGCAAAACAGTTTACTGATTGTCAGCGAAACCAGTTATTATAATTATCAAATCATTAGGGTCTGGTATCGGGAAAGAAACGAGAATTAGCCTTATATTTAAGACTTCATTTCCTTAAAACCAGATGCCCCATGTCCTTTCCCAATCAACATAATCCCTACAATTTTAACGCATTTCTGGAATGGCGAAATCAGGTAAATTTCTACACTGATGATGCCTTCCTTCAAAAAGTACTCAAGCATTTTTCTGAAGACGCTTGGGAAGAATCTGATAGCGAGGCGCGAAATATCTCTGAAAAGGTCTCCTACCGCTGGCGGGATTTTGCCAATGCGATTGCTGCCCCGGAAAAAAGGCCTTATATGATGCATTACGATGGCCATCACAACAGGATTGATCGCATTGTCCGTCCTCATGAAGTAGAAATTATGGAAAAGGAAGTGTTTGGGGAAAAACTTTTTTCTGACGATTTCTCTCCGTGGGTAAAGCTGATTAAGATGATGCTGATTTACCAGAATGGGGAGTCTTGCATTGCCTGTCCGGTTACCTGTACTGAAGGGCTGGTGAAATTGCTCAATGAATTTGCAGAAACGCTGGAAACCAAACATATTCTCCAGCATTGTAAAGAAGGGATTGATGGGGATTTTGGAATTGGTGCGCAATATATTTCTGAAATTCAGGGAGGATCAGATATTCCTGCAAATATGCTGGAAGCAGTCAAAGATGGAGATATCTGGCGGCTTTATGGTTCTAAATTTTTCTGCTCGGCGACCCATGCTGATTATGTAGTCGTAACTGCCAAACCGAAAAATACTGAAACTGTGGCCCTGTTTGTGGTTCCTTCTTGGCTTCCCGGCAATAAGGAAAAGGAGATTCGCAATGGCTATACCATTGACCGGATCAAGGAAAAAATGGGCACCAAAGAACTAACGACCGGAGAATTAACCTTCCACGGCGCAATTGCCTATCCTGTAGGCCCCATGAACAAAGGCCTTTCCAATGTTGTTGCGATTGTCCTGACTTATTCAAGACTCACCGTAGGGCTTTCCGCAGCAGCTTATATGTCCCGTGCAGTCAGAGAAGCACAAAAATACAGCGAATTCAGGGAAGCGTTTGGGACAGCCATTGGAAAATTTCCTCTCGTAAAGATGCAGTTGAGAGAGATGGAATTATTCCGAAGAAGAACAACCGCAGGGGCTTTTAAGCTTTATCATGAGTTTCTGGATATGAAAGAAAAAGTTGACCAGAATGATTCCCTTGAATATCAGAAAAAGAAATTGCGGGTGCGCGAACTGGTCATGCTTCAAAAAATTACGGCAACCTGGGATTCTACCGATGTTATCAGAAAAGCGATGTCCATTTTTGGAGGGCATGGAGTGATGGAAGATTTTTCTGCTTTACCGCGCCTTTACCGCGATTCTGCCATTAACGAGCAATGGGAAGGACCGCGCAATGTATTATTGACCCAAATTTACCGGGATCTGAGAAAAGCTTCGAGTTGGTACAAACCCAAAGACTTTATTTATGATCTGATTCCCGGTGCCTCTTCTTCCATCAAAGAACATTACAGTCTCGAATTAGCTCAATATCTCTCGCATGGGAGTCTTCTCAAACCAGATGAAGCTACGATTGAAATTTGCCAAAAATGGGATGAGTTTTGCCATCGGCTATTTCATACCTATCAGGATTGTGCTTTGGCTGAGGTAGGGTAGGGGATAAAAGAAAAACACGGAGGCACTGGGACACGGAGAAAATGAACTATTATATGATAAACCTCTGTGCCTCAGGGGCTCCGTGTTTAAACTCAATTCCTGCAAAAGAAAAATAAAATTTTTGGTCAGGATAGTTAGCCTCCTCAGTCTAATAGGGTGAAGCTTCACATTTTAAAACAAACACTTTAACTTATCAATTAATGAAAAGCATTCACCTTTCATTTTCCGTTATTCTTGTTACTATTTTCTCTTTCATTTCATTTCAGGGATTTTCCCAGGATACTGCTATGGCCGTCACTCCTGACGGAAAAGTGGGAATCGGTACCACTTCACCTCAAGCTACTTTAGACATTCATGGACCTTCTATTATTCGGGCAAATGGCACGGGTGCTTCCAGCGGCCTGGAAATTACCGGATCATCGGGTTATGAACCATCTATTGGGCTTAATAACGGCGCTCAGCGTTGGAATATCACTACATGGAGTGATAATGCTCTGATCTTTACCAAGGTTACAGGTTCGACTTTCACGCCTCTTCGAATTCAGAACAATTCATTTAGTAATGCGATCGTCATTGGGCAAAAAGGGGTCGGAATCAATAATGTTTCTCCAACCGAAAAACTTGATGTAGATGGCAATATCGCAGTTTCGGGTACTGTGGATGGGGTAGATATTTCAGAACTGGCCGCCCGTGGGTCTAAATACTCTCAGTTTGGAGGCCTCAACCAGGGTGCGGTGAATATTGGTTCAACCTGGACGGTACTAAACATTGGTAGCGGAAAAACTTTTACCAAACAACATGCAGGTTCAAAAATCGAAGTTTACGTCAATTCGCGTGCCTCGATAGGAGTCTTGACTTCTTCCAATGGGGTAAGATTTGAAGCTCGTGTTGACGGAAACGCTCCCAATTTTAGCAGCTGGGGTTCTATCAGAAGTAACACTTCAGAAGAATTCCTGAGCTTATTATCTGTATATGAAGGTTTGCCTGCCGGAACCCATTCTGTGGAAGTTTTTGCTCAGGCTGCCAATGGAGGGAGTTGCACAGGTGTATTGATGGACCCGGGAGGATGGGGCGGAAGAATCATCGTCAAAGAGACCTGGTAAGTGTGATTTCTTTGAGATTTTTTCCACCTTAAATTCCAATCAAATGATGTTTAAAAATATAAATTCTTGTTTGTCAACAGGGGTAATGATTCTCACGATGATCATGATTTCAAAACTAGCCCTTGCCCAGCCCATGAATCTTACCCTTGACAATCAGACGATCGTTTCGGCAGAAGTCCATTCTGCTACAAATACCCTCACCTTAGGTCCTGAGATCAATGTAAATGCCAGTGGCAGTCTTACGGTAGGAGCGCCCAATGTGTATATTCTTCCCAAATTGAATGTTCTCAAAGGAGGAAAACTATACATCGTAACCTCACCTGTTGATGTTGCCAATGAAGCGTTGATCAACCCGTTCGGTCTGAATGTTTCACAGGCTTATCCAAATCCTTTCCAGCAGTCTGTCCGAATTGACTATACTCTGGAAAAGTCGGGAAAAGTTGACATTCTGGTTTATGATGGGGTTGGAAAAGTAGTGAGAAGGTTAATTTCTGACTATCAATTTCCGGGAAAGCATGATGTTTCCTGGGATGGAACGACCAGTTCTGGTAATAAAGTAAGCCACGGGATATATTATATCCGGTTTGTTACGGAAAGCTACCAGATTACGCAAAAGGCAATTTTTATGGAGTAATGTAATACTTTTCAGGCTTTTCAAGCCTGGAATTGAAGTGATGAGATGAGCCATCCTGGTATCCGGGATGGCTTATGTTTTTTGGATTATTGAAACCAATAATCTTATAGTGGTGTTTATGAAACACTTGTTCAATTATTCGCCGCAGAAATAGGACATAACCTAATTTATCATTAGATTGAGACCTTATCTTCGACCCTTTCCTTACTATAACTTAATACATACTAACAAATGAAAAAAACCTTAACACTATGTTTGAGTCTTTGTTTACTCGCAAGTATAACCAGGGCTCAGATTTTAATTTCTGAAGACTTTTCTACTGCTACGGGCACAACACCGCCTGCCGGCTGGACCCAAAACCTGATTGTGGGAGATCCCATAGACGATCAATGGAGATTTGATAATCCTGCTTCTCGTGGATTAAATGCTCCCATTACAAACCCTGCCGCTATTTTTGACAGTGATTTCCTCTCTGATAATGGTTTGGCTGAAAATGTAGCTCTGGAATCCCCAGTGTTTAATGCATCTGGTAATTTGATCGTTGGTCTCGTCTTTGACCACTATTTCCGGGGAGGATTTGGGGGAGAATATTTTGTGGAAGCTTTTAACGGCACTTCATGGGATACGGTTCTTACCGGGACATCTTCAACAGGTAACCCACAACAGGAAGTGATTGATATTTCATCTTCCGTAGCTGGTGTACCCAACGCTCAGATCCGCTTTCGCTGGGAAGGAGATTATTCCTGGTACTGGATTGTTGACAATGTAACAGTTATTGCCCCACAACCCAATGATATTGGTGTCATTGAGGTGCTTGAGCCTGGTGATGGTTGTGGGCTGAGCTCAAGTGAAACGGTAACGGTTGCTATTCAGAATTTTGGCCTTTTAACTCAATCTACTTTCAACGTAGGTTTTATGGTAGATGGAGGAGCTGTTACTTCTGAAGCTTACACTGGGGTGCCTCTCGCTCCGGGCATGATAGACACCTTCACTTTTGCTGGCGGCGCAGATTTATCTGCGATAGGTCTACATGAGATAACTGCATTTACTCAGCTTATCGGAGATGCCCAAAACTCGAATGACTCTACTTCTATAATGGTTAATCACACTCCGCAAATTTCGAGCTTACCTTATCAGGAAACTTTTATTAGCGGACCATCATTCTGGACATCAGGGGGAGCTAATTCTACCTGGGCTTTAGGAACACCTGCTAAAACAGTGATTAACTCAGCTGCCTCAGATACCAATTCCTGGGTAACCGGAGGTTTGGGTACGGGTTCTTATTTGGCAGATGAAACTTCTTATGTATTATCTCCTTGTTTTGATATGACATCTGCTGATCCCAATACAGTTGTGGCGATGAGTATCTGGTGGGAATCAGAGGGAACTTATGATGGTACAGTTCTTCAATCTACCAACGATGGTGGAGCAACCTGGACCACTATTGGTGCATTTGGTGATCCTGGTAACTGGTATAATTATGATGAAAGTAACACATTTAGTTCTCTTCCTGAAAGCTGGTCTGGTTTGGATTCTGACGGAGAAGGTTCTGGGGGTTGGGTAAAAGCTATTCATTCCCTTGATACTGCTATTATTGGAAAACCTGAGGTGAGATTCAGAATCGCTTTTAGTTCAGATGGTTCTGTCCAGGAAGAGGGATTTGCTTTTGACGACTTTACCCTTGGGGTTCCTCCGCAGGTAGATTTTGGAACGGATTCCCTTGCTCTTTGTATTGGACAGACGCTGAGTTCAGGAATTACTGATCCCAACTATACCTATCTTTGGTCAAATGGAGAAACAACTTCTTCCATTTCTATTATGAATGGAACAGGTGCAGACTCCCTTACCAGTTTATGGGTACAGGTAACTGATACAATGGGACTGACAGGTAGTGATACCCTAAAAATACTAATTCCGGCAAGCACACCGGCAATTTCAGTAGTTGTTGATAATGATGTCTTGTGTAATGGTGATTCTACTGGCCAGGCAACTGTAAGTGGTACTGGTGGATTTGGTAATTATACTTATTTCTGGGGAACGAATCCTCCGCAAAATCAGGCCATAGCAACCGGGCTGCCCGCCGGAACTTACGATGTGATTATTATCGACGAATATAATTGTTCTGATGCCACTACAGTTACAATCAGCGAGCCCACAGCCCTTACCGCAGCAGTTGATTCGGTGATTGATGCTTCTTGTTATGGAGAATCAACAGGAGGAGTGAATGTTACTATTACTGGTGGTACTATGCCTTATTCTTTCCTTTGGGATGATGGTTCTACTACCGAAGACCTGGCCGGAGTACCTGCCGGAATGTATACAGGAACCGTTACCGATGCTAATGGTTGTGAATTGATAGCCGGTCCTATTTCGGTAAGTGAACCTGATTCAATTTCTGTTGCACTGGCATCTGTAGCTGATACCGGTTGTCCCGGAGATTCTACCGGCTCAATTGATATTACTGTTTCCGGTGGAACATCACCATACACTTTCAACTGGAGCAATGGAGAAACTACTGAAGATCTTACAGGACTTCCTGTAGGTAGTTATACTGGAACAATCGTGGATGATAATGGATGTGTATTTGTATCTGGTGCAATTGAAATTGCAGCTACAGATTCCCTTCCTCTTGCTGCATTTGGGTATATGCCTGGAGATGTAGATTACGAAGTTGACTTTACCAATGCTTCAACCAATGCGACCAGCTATACCTGGGACTTTGGTGATGGAGGTACAAGTATGGATGAAAACCCAAGTTATGTTTATACTTCCAACGGCGATTATGTAGTTACCCTGACTGCAACGAATGATTGTGGTTCTGTAACTCTGGTTGATACCGTTTCTATTACTCAGGTTGGAATTGAGGATGACTTATTGTCTTCTAAAGTAACTGTCTATCCGAACCCATCCAGCACTTTCTTCGATGTAACCTTTGATCAGGTGAATCTTGAAGGAGTTACTTTGGCTCTGACTACCGTTGACGGAAGAACCGTTTATAACAAAAATCTGGGCAAAATAAGTGGTCTGTTCACCCATAGAATTGAACTTTCCAGCTCTATAGCCAGAGGCGTTTACGTTCTGAGAATTACTACCAATGATGGGGTAGTTCATAAGCGACTACGACTGGAATAATTGATGATATAAGTTTTTTGAAAAGGCGGGATTTTCCCGCCTTTTTCGTTTGGGTAGAAAATTTTGGGTTAGGGACAGAAAATTTTCTGTCCCTAACCCAAAAATACCACACCACTCCTTATCTTTGCCCTTTTATTAAAACGACAACTCACAAAAATATACCTTGCAATGCCTCAGTTATCAGAAAGAGCAAAGAAAATTCCCGCGTCTCCAATCCGTAAACTGGTTCCTTTTGCCGATGCGGCCAAGAAGCGCGGTACCCATGTATACCATCTGAATATCGGTCAGCCCGATATAGAAACGCCTCCGGCGTATTTTGAAGCGATTCAACAGGCGAATATTAAAGTGCTGGCTTATACGCATTCGGCTGGAATTGAGCCACTTAGGGAAGAAATTATCAGTTATTATGGCAGGTTGGGACACCAGATTGATATGAGTCAGGTGATCGTAACTACCGGTGCTTCTGAAGCCCTGAACTTTGTGTTTGCCAGTTGTATGAATCCCGGTGATGAGGTCATTATTCCCGAGCCTTTCTACGCCAATTATAACAGCTTCTCCATATTCTCAAATGTGAAAGTAGTGCCGATTACTACTGACATTGAGGATAATTTTGCCCTGCCACCGATTGAAGAGTTTGAGAAATTAATCACTCCCAAAACCAAAGCAATTCTGATTTGTAATCCCGGG
>JAGQVA010000245.1 GCA_020438265.1 Bacteroidota bacterium | reverse complement strand
TATCCCATTGATTGCCCAGAGTTTTATAGAAGAAATTGCCGCTGAATACGGCATGCCCAACCTGGGAATCGATGACGATGCTATGTTGGAGCTCCAAAAACTGGACTGGACGGGTAATGTGCGCGAACTTCACAACGTCATGGAGCGTCTGGCGATTCTTTCCAATGGAAATATCTCCGCTCAGGATGTGCTGGATTATGCGGTTCCCCGCAAGAAAAAACAGCCCAAGAATAATAATATGTACCACGATTTTGACAAATTCCAGAACTTTAAGGATCACGTAGAAAAACAGTTTATCCTTAACAAACTGGAACAAAATGGCTGGAATATCTCCAAAACTGCCGAAACGCTGGATATACAGCGTAGCCATCTGTATAATAAAATGGAGAAGTATGGGATTCGGCGGGATAATTAAATTTTCGGTCTGTTCTCTATCGTAAACTTTTTAGATACACCTATATCTCCCACAGATGACACAGATTTCACTGATCTAAACGCTTAGTAATAGATTCATCTGTGGAATCTGTGCTATCTGTGGGAGATTTTCAAAAGTGTAAGGAAGAGAGAGTAAGTTTTTCTGTAGCTTTTGAATAGCCATACAAATCATATAGACACTTTTTGAGCAGAGAATATAACATGTTTTGAAGTCTTAAGATCTCAGACATCTCTTTATCTTCTGCTTGGGAAGTGTCTTTTTTTAATTTCCAGCACCTGACCAAAACAAAATCAAAAAGTGTGGATTAAAAATTTTTACTTTCTGGTATAAATCTGGAAAACTGTGCAGAAAAACGAAGAGCCTGCTTTTCTATCCCATAGTGTTACTCATCTCTAAGACACTCAACAGGATTGGTACTGGCAGCTTTCAATGTTTGAAAACTTACCGTTATCGAGGCAATCAGCATAGTTATGATGGCGACCCCTCCAAAATACCACCATTGCATGTCTATTCTGTAGGCAAAGCCCTCCAGCCAGTTATTGGCAATGAAAAAGCTGACTGGTAAAGCAATCGCTATGGCTACTATAATCATTTTCGAGAACTCTGATGTAAGCAATTTGACTATATTCCAGACACCAGCACCAAGGACTTTGCGGATGCCTATTTCTTTAGTACGTTGAGAGACTTTATGAGTAACCAATCCTAAGAGACCTATACAGGCAATGAGCAAGGCTAGCGTGGTGAAAATATTGAAGATTTGACCAAAGCGTTTTTCTTTACTGTACATTTGCAAATAGGATTCATCCATAAAATGATGTTCCACAATCAGCTCGGGGATAAGTCCCTTTAATGTTTTGTGCAAATGAGCGATTGTTTGGTCCAGGTTGTCTGAACTTACTCTCATAGATATATTGCCTGAGAAAGTATTTTTCTTGTGATAATAGGTCATCCATAAGGGTTCAATGGGTCTGTCAAGCGTATGAAAGTGAAAATCTTTTACTACACCAATCACTTTTCCCTGCTTAAAGGATTTCCCCACAGCTGATTTCCATCCCAGTGTCTTAACAGCTGTCTCATTCAGGAGATATCGATTCATTGAGTCGGTAGGAAAATCCGGAGAAAAATTGCGCCCTTCCACCAATTCTATTTCAAACAGATCGAGAAAGTCATAATCCACATAATTCGTATAGATAGAAAGTTCCTGGTTATTATCATTCCCTTCCCATTCATTTATCAGGTTATCGTGAGAAATATGGACAGGAACACTACCAGAGAATGACACCTTTTGAATCCCGGGGTGCTTAAGCAATTCCGTGCGTATTAGATCACTTTTATTAATGGCATCCAAATTTTTATAGGGCACATAAATAATCTGGTCCTTATTAAAACCCAGCTTCTTGTTTTGGATATAACTCAATTGTTTATAGACAACCACACTACTAACTGCCAATATGATAGCTACAACAAATTGCCCAATCACCAGAGAATTGCGTAGTAAAGTATTTTCTTTTCGCTTTTGGAAAAAAGTTCCCTTTAATGCTTTTACCGGATTAACAGCAGCAGATAATAAGGCTGGATAAAGGCCAGCAAGGCTACTTAATAAAAGAGAGATTAACAATATGGAACCCAATATCAGGCCGTTAGTGCTCAGATTAAAGAGGATTTCCTGATCGAGCAATTGGTTATAAACTGGTAGTAACAGATAAGCCAATACAATTCCTAAAACAAAACTACTTAAGGTGATAAGCAAAGACTCCACCATCAGTTGAGCAAACACTTGTTTCTTCTGAGCCCCCATTACCTTACGAACCCCTATTTCTCTGGCCCGATGATTCATACGTGCAGTAGCCAGATTCATGTAATTGATAGAAGCAAGCAGCAGGATGATAAGGGCAATGGCAGCCGAAAAATAAACATATCTTATGTCCCCATTTGCTTCTATTTCACTATTTAAATGAGAATATAAGTGAATTTCAGTAAGTGGCTGAAGAAAAAGCCTGGGCCGAAAGGGGAAATGTGCATAAGCCGCTTCAAAATATTTATCCATTTCCTCCAGCTTTTTATCTAAAATGGAATAATCGTAGTCAGGCGGCAAAACGATATATGTATGATAACTATTTTGATTCCATCTGCTCACACTATATTCATAATAAGGATGGCTCTTGACAGATAAAATACAATCAAATCTAAAATGTTGATTGGCAGGCACATCCTGTATGACTCCCCTGACAATTAAAGGTTCTTTATACTCAGAAATCAGGGTTTTACCAATAGGCGATTCATTGCCAAAGTGTTTTTTTGCCATAGATTCCGTAAGGAGGATGGAACCTGGGTTTTTCAGTGCTTCTGCACCTATCCCTTCTATTATAGGGTAAGTAAATACATCAAACAATTGCTCGCTGGCATATAATACACGCTCATTAAACAGGTTTTCCCCTTTAGAAAAGCGGACGTCATCCAATTTAATTGAAACAGCCGCCTGTATCCCAGGGTAGTTTTCCATCAAAGTAGGCGCAATGGGAAGAGATGAAAATGCAAAGCGGTCCCTACCCATCAACTCATTACCGACCTGTAATTGAGATACCCGGTAAATGCGGTTGGCTTTTTTGTGTTGCCGGTCATAACTGGTTTCATATTGAATATATAAAGCAATGAGGATCACACAACACATACCGATAGTCATCCCACTGATATTGATCAGAGAGAAAAAGCGATGCTTCTTAAGATTTCTCCATCCGATTTTGAAATAATTTTGATACATGTCGTAAGGGATTAGCTGGTTTTTACGATCAAATGAACGGATATAGGCAGGTCTGAAATGTAGGAGTACCTGAGCAAGAAATTGCCTGTTAGCTCTGATTTCTGACTTTTCGTATTCTGCTTCGAAGAGTTCAATCAGATTTCCTTCAATCTCTTCAAGATAGTCTTCCCGACAAAACCAGCGGAGGAAACGGAGGCCGTATTTGGGAGGAGATGGGTTCATTGACCAAATGAAATTTTAGGAATTCGCTGATGTATTGAATTGCAAACTGTATCTTTTCTACAATATTTACTTAACAAATATGAATCTAATAAATTATTTTTACTTTTGTTAAGTAAATGAAGGATTATTTTTATAATTGTTAAGCAAATCAGAGGTTTAGCAATATTAACTCCTTGTTTATTTAAAAAACATACCCTACAACTCCTCCTCATATAAATACCCCCCAAACCAAATCCGTAAAATCCCTTTTGTCTCCATATTTCTTCTGAAAAAATAATATTGAGTCTTATTCGGCAGCCGAAACTCAAAATAAGCCCCCAGTTTCCCACTTTCCTCTTCCAAATGATAATACAAAGGCCTCCCATCCGGATAAGCCATACTATCAGTATACATAAAGGCCGTATCAAAGGCCAATATCACGGAATCGGACTGCATCAACACTGCAAACGTAGGCTTCACAAAGGTATCGAGCTGGGCAAAGATCTTTTCCGCTCTTGGCACTCCATATCCCAGATAATAATCAAAATAGGGGTAAAAATGCCCTGATTGTTTGAGCATTTCCCGAATCTCTTTTTGAGATTTTTCGGGATATTTCTGCATCATCGCTGCAAGAAAACCACAAACCAAAGGAGCGGAAAATGAAGTCCCTGCATTTTCTCCGAATTTGCCTTTTTTAATCGCAGAAAGCACAAATCCAGGTGCGGCTATATCAGGTTTGAGTTGATTGGTAACAGTCGGACCGATGGAAGCAAACTTGATGTGCATGGGAATCATGGACAAAGACCCGCCCACCGAAATCACTTCAGGCACATCTGCCGGAGCACCCATATACTGCCATTTGTTTTCTCCTTCATTTCCCATCGAACAAACTACCTGCATTCCTTTCCGAACCGCAATAGCTGCACCCAGGCTCACGGGCGCGGTTTTTCCGTTCATATCCGCATAGGTATAACGATGATAGGTATAATTGACAGAAGAATTAATCATGTCCGCCCCCATCTGATCAGCCCATTCTGCTGCGGCAATCCAATGGTCTTCTTCAATAGCTTTTTCGCTTCCTTCCCGTTCGATTCTCGCCAGTAAAAACTCTGCTTCCGGGGCACAACCCAAATCTCTCCCTTGATATTTTCCGCCGATACAGCTCATCACCTGCATGCCATGAAGAGAATGATGATAGACATTTTCGTCCCCATCATAAAAATCTTTGGTCGCGATTATTCGTTTTTCTTTTCGGATATGATCCAGAGCAGGATGTTTGTCCGCATCTTTGAATCCTGCATCCAAAACCGCAATTCTGATCCCTTTTCCATTCAGGCCACTATCAGCCAGTAAATCGAGATTCATCTGCGCACGGGTTAAAGAAAGTAGGGTATCATAACGCTGATTGCTCTGGGTTGGGAAATTGGCCAAAATCATTTCACCAGAAAAAGCTTGAATGTCTCTCACAAAAGGAAATTGCCAGACCATTTCGATTTCCCAATCATAGGCTGAAACTGTCATGGCATTGAGCCAGCGAAGTTGATGCCTTACCGAATCCACGGTGCAGGAAACCTTTGCAACATATTCCTGATTCAACGGTAAATCCTGTTCATCCCAAAGAGGAAGATCATTTTTGACTCTTCGCTCTAATGCTTTTGGATGAAAATATGCTTCAGGATCAAATTTTTGTTGGGGTTTATCAGAAAAAAACACATAATAGCGCTGTTGAGCCTGGCTCTGATGAATCACAAAAAAAGAAATAAGGAAGATCAGGAGTCGAATTTTCATAAAATAGATTTACTAAAAAACGAATATATAGGATTATACAGATGAACGAAAACCAAATCCAGTTTATGCGGGAAGCGATCCGTCTCTCAGTAGAGAGTGTAAAGAATGGCGGGGGACCATTTGGAGCTATTATTGTAAAAAACGGAGAAATTATCGCCAGAGGAAATAATCAGGTTACGCTGAATCACGATCCTACTGCTCACGCAGAAGTCGTAGCGATTCGCGAAGCATGCCAGCATCTGGGACATTTTCAGCTTGAGGATTGCGATTTATACACCAGTTGTGAACCTTGTCCGATGTGTATGGGAGCTATTTACTGGTCCAGGCCTAATCGGGTCTTTTTTGGAAACACAAAGTCGGATGCAGCCAAAATTGGTTTTGATGACCAGTTTATTTACAAAGAATTGCAAACTCCTTTTTTAGAGAGAAAAATCCCCATGATACAACTCCTTAATGGCGAAGCAATTGAGGCTTTTCAGCTCTGGGATAAAAAGGAAGATAAGGTTTCATATTGATTTTCTGGCAAAAATTGCCTAATTTCTGGGTAAGGACTACTAATAAAAACCCAGATGAATATTACACACACCCGCCTTATGGGGGCTCTATTCTTGGGAGCTCTTTTTATCTGTGGTGGATTTATTTCCATCAACCAATCTACCGTGAACGATCCCGATCAAACTCAGGCTGAAAGTATCGAAGGAGCCTGGGAACTGACCCAAATTCGAGGAGAATCAACTGAGGCTATGGCCATCAGAATGGTAAAAATCCTTTCCGATGGCAATTTTATGTTTGCCTTCTTCAATGATGAAACCCAACAATTCTTTAGTGCTGGTGGAGGGAAATACACCTATAAAGATGGTATGTACACAGAAATGATTGAATTTCATACCATTACCCCTTCCATCATCGGTAAAAAAGTCAAATTTAACGCCGAGTTTAAAAACGACAAATGGTATCACACCGGAACCGTTGAAGGAGAACCATTAAACGAAGTTTTTCGCCGCATTGACAAAGGAAAGGGGAAGGAGCATGTCGGAGCCTGGGAAATTTTCCGACTTTCCAATGATGCCGGCAAGATGGTTCCCCAGCAAAAAAACCTGGAAACCATGAAACTTCTTTCCGGGACTCGTTTTCAATGGGCTACCTGGAATTCCAAAAAGGGCGATTTTGTGGGAACGGGAGGAGGAACCTATACGATCGAAGATGGTTACTACACCGAAAACATTGAGTTTTTCTCACCTGACTCGTTGAGAGTTGGTCAGAGCATTACCTTTGGTTGTGAAATCAAAGGAGGCACCTGGCACCATGAAGAATATGCCGGGTCGCGGGGATTGCCGATTAATGAGATTTGGGTGAAAGTGGAATAGGTTTTTAGCTTTATTGAATGAAAAACACTGAGACACGGAGATATAGGTACATACATTCTCTGTTTCTCAGTGTTTCCATTTTTAACAGAGATCCTCAACACGAGCGATATTTGTCTCTGAATAATTATCCGCCCTGGCGATAACTTTTACCCCTTTCAGAAATACCCCTGCTTTATGCCTGTTGGAAAGAGTCACTTCTTCTGCTTCCAGTTCAAATACAAAAAAAGGATTAACTGTGCGTACCGGCCCAAACTTCTCCAGGGTATTTTCTTTGATATAGGCTTCTATTTCTGCCATATCATCAGCAAATAATTCAGGGGATAATTTTGTAATGGGAACCAGTTCTTCCCCTTTCAAAATCCCAAAGGAAAAAGCCTCAAAAAGCGGACCGCGTGTATTTCGGTGTGCATAAATCAATGCCGCATGAAAAGTAAGAGGAAGAAAAGACAGGTGATAATTAGACAGGTCTTGTGTCTTTGAATCAAGTGAAATTGCCATAATCTC
Source organism: Bacteroidota bacterium (assembly GCA_020438265.1). Lineage (GTDB taxonomy): Bacteria > Bacteroidota > Bacteroidia > J057 > J057 > JAGQVA01. The sequence goes on along the minus strand of JAGQVA010000245.1, from coordinate 339 downwards.
TTGTTGGCGCATGTTTTTTTGGATAACAGCCAATTCTTCCCGGGAGGTGATATTTTGTGAAGGCGTGAATTCCACCCAATCAGGGAAAGACTTTTCCTTAAAAACGGTCTTTAATTGTTCATATCGCTGGAGAGGGTTTTTATTCAGCTGGTTTTCCCCATTCCACTCCCATAAATCATGGATATAAAAAACAACAGGATGGTTTTGGATAAATGTAGAATTGGGGTGTGTTTTCTTTAGTCTTTTTTCAAGAAAGCTATCTGAAGAAGAAATATCCCCAAAATATCCTTCCATCACAACATCTTCTTCAAAAGAATCATTCAATTCCTCAAATTCCGG
>JAGQVA010000244.1 GCA_020438265.1 Bacteroidota bacterium | reverse complement strand
TCCCGAACAAATCGCCAGGCAAAATCTTGATCCCGAAACTTTGCATACCATTATGGAAACACTCCCTGTAGATGGGGGAGAACGATTGATGGTTGCCCGTCAGATGTATTACGATTATTATCAGACCAAAAATTTGATTCCTACTATTGGGTTTGATCCGGTAGCGGCGACAAGACTTTTGCAGTACATTGTCGATCGGTCCAAGAAGAAGAAGAATAAGGATTTGAATTATTGGCAGGATTAGATATACCTGATTTTCAATCATAAATGATTGAAAAACTTTGTATTCAGACCTTCCAGGTTTTCGAAAACCTGGAAGGTCTTTTTCACATGTATCCTCTTCCCTGCTTCCCGTTATGGATACAAAAACCCATGAAAAAATACTTTTTTCTCCTCACCATATCCTTCTTAATAATTAACCTGGCATTTTCTCAAAAATCCCAACGAGTCATCCACACCTACGTCGCCCTCTGCGATAATGAAAACCAGGGCATCGTACCCGTACCCAAAACCATCGGAAACGGACAAGATCCCACCCGAAACCTCTATTGGGGAGCAGCCTTTGGCATCAAAACCTTTTTCAAAAAAAGCAGTCAATGGAAACTCATTCGCGCTGAAACAAACACTGAAGCTCCAATCCTTGAAAGACTCATTTTCAAACACGCTACCGAACCCGTCTGGATGATCGCCGATGCCTGGGATGGCGCTTTTATGAAACAAACCCTGGAAGCTTATTTGTCTTCTCTGGCTGGGCAAACTTACGATACAGTGATGATCGACGGGAAAATTATTCCCATTGAAGGAGGCGCAGATCTCATCGCTTTCATCGGCCACAATGGCCTGATGGACGTTACTCTGGACGCTTTTCCCAAAGCTAATGATAGTACTTCCCGCGACGCAATTATCCTTTCCTGCGTCAGTCGGGACTATTTTGAAGAACCTCTCCGCAAAGCCAATGCCTGTGGGCTGGTACTTACTTCTGGTCTGATGGCCCCGGAAGCTTATACCCTGGAAGCTGCTCTAAATGGGTGGATCAAGAATGAGTCAAGTGCTGAAGTTCGCCTGAAAGCCGCCGCAGCTTATCATAAATATCAGAAGTGTGGAATGAAAGGGGCGAAATGGTTGTTTGGGGCGAAATAGGTCAACGTACAATCATTTTAAACACTGACTGAGCTCCTTTCTCATCACTTATTCGTACCAAAAAATGGCCCGCTTTTTCCTTCATAGAAATCTGTCTTTGAAAATTCCCGGCTAAAACCCAGATATTCTTTCTAAAAATTTCTCTCCCCATAAGATCAATTACCTGTATTCGTAACTCTGTTGATTGACTTATCTCACCATCTATGAACCAGAGCCCCTCATTGGGATTAGGATAGATCGTCAGGTTCCTGATCGCCAGGTTCCAATCTTCAATACGGGTAGTGCTACTGTCAGTATTACATGGAATGGAATCTACCTTAAAATTATAAAAGCCAAGCATCCCTACACCATTGCTATTCATGACAGAGATATCAGATGAACCCGCCTGAGGAGCAAAACTAATTCCTTTAAACTCTGCCCCCGGGGCTCCGGACAATTCCAAAACAACTTTTCCGTCATTGATATATCCAGAAACTACAGAAATGGTAGAATCTTCATAAAACCTGAAGTCATCTTCAGATCCGGGAGTCCAGATTAGCATGTCAAGGGAATCTTTAAATGAGAGGGTAATTTGGGTGCTATCTGCGGAGAAATACGCACAATCAATGCTTGGAGGAAATATATTGGTTGTATCAGTCCCTCCATACAGATCATGTTTTACCAGACGAAAGAGATCCTGAGCAATTTTTTCATATCCATGCAGGTAGGGATAATGACAGCCATCATGTGCATTTCCTCCCGTAGACATGATCCTTCGTGTTATTTTTTCAAAAGCAAGCTGTCTTTGGGCTTCCATGATTTTCAGATTCCCTTTCACATTAGCTCCCCACCCGGCAAAACAATTAGGCCGGGTTTGCATGAGATAAGTCTTTTCAACATGAGAGTAATCACTTGCCCAGGCGCTATCCACCAAATGAAAGCGATCCTTATATCTGTCAATATCGGGGGCTTCCCATGGACCCATCAGCCAACCATCTGTTTCGCCCTGAAACCAGAATATTCCTCTGATTGCATCTGTAAGTCCTGCGTTCTGACTTCGCAGGAGTAATCGGGTATAGTTACCACTATCAGGATGAAAATAGCTAACAGGCTGCCCGCTTCGTCCCCCGTTCAAAATAGCAATTGGAATTTGAAAAGTATCAAGGAGATCCCTGGCCAACTTAAGCCCCCATTGCCCGGCAAGTCCATCAGAAAAGTTGTCGCCATCACCCTGAGCAATAAACCATTGTGAATCGAAGCCAGTCTGGCTCGCCGAACCGTAAACCCTAATAAAAGGAGATTGATTGATCGAATCAGCCTGGTCATTATTAAGCGTAACCGCGTTTGATTGTCCCTGAATGATAAAGGCATCTCCGGCAATAACCTCTTCCGCTCTGTACAGAATGAATTCACAACCATTGACAATACCAAAAAGCTCAAAGGTGTGGTTAGCTGGTTCAGCAGGAATACTAACCGAAAAAATAAACGGAGCTACATTTGCAGTATAAGACAGGGTTTTTGATAGATTCTGAATGAGAATCGTATCATTTTTATAAACACGCAGTCGTACCTCATCATAAATCGCCAAACTATCCTGAGCCTCCCCTTTTATGATAACAACAGCCGAATCATTCAGCAAACTACGGGGATATAATTGCCTGTTGACAGGCATTTCCTGAAGCACAATATGTTGAGAAAAAAGCATCCGATTTCCAAAAATCGCATCTGTTCCTACCCCAAGATAATTTCTCATTCCACAAAATGCGAACTGTAAACTGTCTCCTTCTATGGGAACCACAGAATTGGCTTCCGCACTATAACCAGAAAAAGGAAAATAGAAGGACTTTTGTTCCGTAAATGATGTGTCTAATACCAGAATCCAGGCTGAATTAAAATTTGCCCAGCCTCCTCTTGTTCCTGCGACCATAATTGTGCTATCAGATAATACATGCACATCAAATCCCCTGTCAATATTGGAAGAAGCTCCACTCCCGCCGGTTCCAAAGGTTTGGTATTTGAGTGTTTGACCAGTTTGTACATCCAATTCACCAATAAACAGGTCCGTTTCATTGATCGAATCAGTTTGTGCAGATCCTGTTACAAGCAGGTTTCCATTGGGAAGGGTTGTAATTCCATTATCTACATGAAAATTACAAGTGCGAATGTATGTAGCAAATGCGGTGTCCCACTCCAATACGCCTATGCTATCCATTTTCCATACTGCGTTTTGAAGAGGTTTTCCACCACCAAATGAAGCTCCGGAAACAGCGAATCCCCCATCATTCAACAGACAAATATCTTCAGCATAATCATAAACTCCCTGATTATAAGTCTGAGACCAAATGACTGATAAATTTGAATCCAGTCTTTTTACATAGATATCACCAGAACTCCGGAAACAGCCAGTCAATCCGGAAGAACTTCCTGTAATCAAAAAGCCCCCATCAGGAAGAGTTACGATTGCATTTCCATGTGAAATAGCACCCGAATCTCCGAGGATTACAGAGTTAATCACATCTCCGTTTGGGTTGGCTCGCAGCAAAACCGTTTTAGGTTTAAGATCTGCTACATTACATTCCTGACAGTATCCAACTGCTACCAATGTCCCCGAATCAACTTCAACAAGATCTGTGATCAAGGTTTTCGCACCAAATTGATAATTTTTCCGCCAGAGAGTATCCCCACAATTATTTACTTTCATCATGAATCCCTCTGCTCCCCAGCCTCCGGCAATTACAAAGTCTTTAGGGCTGGTTTGAATGATTTTTTCACCTGTTTCAGCAAAACTCTGGGTTTGATCCTCATACACGTGCTGAAAATGCTGTGGAGATGCCTGGGTAAAAACGAATTCTGAAATAGTCAATAACCAGGCAAATAGAAAGATAGTACGTACCATAATGCTACAGTTATTGATGAGATCTCTATATTAATATACAAAAAATTTAGTTACCAGATCGAGCTAAATGGTTGGAGTCAGAGCTCAAACAGGATGGCAGGAAGCAGAAATTTATTATTTTGCATACCTTTATAAGCTATTTTTTAACAATTACATTTTGCCCGGTACCTACCCTATTCATCCCGCCAATACCGTCGTCGTTCTCGACTTTGAGACTACTGGCTTATCCCCCAACCTCGGCGATCGCGCTATCGAAATCGGAGCGGTACTTATTGAGGATGGAGTAGTTAAAGACCGGTTTCAGGAACTAATGAATCCCGGATTCTGGATCAGCGGATTTATCGAAAGTTATACAGGAATTACCAATCAAATGCTGGCGGATGCAAGATCCTGCGAAGAAGTCATGGCGGATTTCGCGGACTTTATTGGAGATCACAATCTGGTGGCACATAACGCTTCGTTTGACTCCCGGTTTCTTAAAGCCGAACTGGGATATATTGGGCTGGATTATGCGGGTGCATTTGCCTGCTCGATGCTTGTGGCCAGACGTATATTTCAACATGCTCCCGATCACAAACTGGGAAGTCTGATTCGTTATGCAAATATTCCTCATCACGGTGTTTTTCACAGGGCTTTGGCGGATTCAGAAATGACGGTAAAGTTATGGATGGCTATGATTGAAAACCTGGAGACGATTTATGGGATCAGAGATGTTTCTTTTCAATTGATGCAGAAATTGGCCCGGCAGCCGAAGAAGAAAGTCTCGCAATTCTTGCAGAGTGTTAATGGGTGACTGAAGAAAAATTTGGATTGGCCCTGCATTCCAATGCTCATTCAATTAAAATCCGTACCTTTGCCCCTGATAATCACCTCCCTCAAAAAATAAACACAGTTTTTGTACGGGAATAAAACAATTGCGAGAATGGGATTTGAAGACCTGGGACTTATAACCCCCGTATTAAAAGCATTAAAAGACAAAAAATATTCCGAGCCAACCGAAATTCAGGAAGCGGCCATTCCACTGGTCCTAAAACGAAATGATATCCTGGGTAGTGCGCAAACCGGAACCGGAAAAACGGCGGCTTTTTCTCTGCCTATTATTCAGCTTATCCACCAAAAGGAAGGCCATCGAAAAGGGAAACCCGTTTTACGCGCTTTGATCGTAACGCCGACGCGTGAGTTAGCGATTCAGATTGATGAGAATGTCAAAGCGTATGCAAAGTATACCCATATCAAACATACCGTCATTTTTGGTGGGGTAAAACAAGGCAACCAAGTGGAAAAGCTGAAAAGAGGCGTTCATCTTTTGGTGGCTACTCCCGGGAGATTGCTGGACCTGATTTCTCAGGGATATATTAGCCTGGATCAGGTCAAGGTTTTTGTTCTGGATGAAGCGGATCGAATGCTGGATATGGGATTTATCCATGATATCCGGAAATTACTGGAATTACTTCCCAAAAAGCGCCAATCACTCTTTTTCTCGGCTACCATGCCCAAAAATATTGTTGAGCTTTCCCGGAAAATTTTGAAAAATCCTAAAAAGGTGGCGGTAAGTCCGGTTTCATCAACAGCTGAAACCATTCAGCAATATTTGTACTACACCAACCGGAATTCTAAAAACGATTTATTGCTCGATATCCTTAAAGAGCCTGATATGGATCAGGTCCTTTTATTTGCCCGAACCAAACATGGCGCCGACAGGATTGCCCGAAATCTTAATAAAAAACGGATCAGAACAGCTGCCATTCATGGTGATAAAGCACAAAATCAAAGACAAAAAGTCTTAAATCAATTTAAGGATGGGCAGATCAGGGTACTTGTCGCTACGGATATAGCCGCTCGTGGGATTGATATTGACAAGCTGAAATATGTCATCAACTATGACATTCCGAATATAGCTGAAACTTATGTCCATCGTATTGGCAGGTCAGGTCGGGCCGGAGAAGATGGGGTTGCGATTTCTCTTTGCGAACCAGAAGAAAATGACTTTATCAAAGCGATTGAAAAGTTGACCAGGCAAAAAATAAGTGTTGTAAAAAATCATCCTTTTCCTCAGACAGACAAACCGATGAATGAAGAGGAAAAAAAAGAATGGGAAAAGGAAAAACGTCGCCGGAAACAGGAGTTTTTTGCGCAGAGAAATCAAAATGGTGGTTCCTCAGGTTCTGCAGGCTCAGCCAAAAGTAATAATCGTAGTCGGAGGAAAAAGCATTGATTGGAGCCTTAACAGGTATAGCCCATTACCATCAAGGAATATTCAGCACTTTTGTTTCTTTTGTATCACAACCTTATAAAAGTTGACATAAAAAACAAAGTTTCAGGTCTTATGTTATTTTTACCACAAAAAAAAAAAAAGAACACAAAGCTGATCATACTAATACTTATGTGAACTTATGTATTGCAACCTTGTAAAAGTTGACATCAAACACAAAGTTTTAGGCGTTATGTTATTTGAACCACAAAGTCACAAAAGAACACATAAGAATTTAGATAATAAACTATGTGTCCTTTTGTGACTTTTGTGGTAAAAAATAAAATGACATTTGTGGCTCTGCCACCATAGGACTTTGTGGTAAAAAATATAATCAATGAAATGTGTCCTTTGTGGTTGACTAAAGAGGAAGTTCAACCTTCTCTCGAATCACCTCCAGACAAACCTCCACCCGCGCCAAATGCGTCCGGAAATGCAATATCGCCACCCGAATATAAAAATCATCCCCAATCATGGTCGATGATAAAAATACCCTCCCATCATCCTGAATCGCCTTCACCAAACGCTGATTGTGGGCATTGATATCACCAGATTCAGGAATGTGCCGCCAGATAAAAACCGATAACATCGGATAAGGCCCCAATTCAATCCCCGGAATCTTTTTCATTTCTTCATACATATACCGGGCTAATAGAATTTTCTCCCGCAAAGCGGCTCTAAATGTTTTTACACCAAACAACTTCAGAGGCAACCACATTCGCATACCCCGAAAATGTTTGCTGAGTTCGGGAGACAAATCTGCCGGAGAAAGCTCAGAAGGGTCATTCACCAGATCCTGAAGATAACTTGCATTTGAGGTGTGCGCTTCCAGCAAATGGGTTTTGTCTTTTACAAGAACAATTCCGGCACCAAAGGAAAGAAAAAGCCCTTTATGCGGATCAATCACAAGAGAATCACAGGTTTTAATGCCTTTAAAAAGCGGTTTTATTTCATCAACCAGGGCGAAAAAACCACCATAAGCAGCATCCACATGAAACCAGAGATGATTTTCCCGGCAAATCTTTCCCAAAGCTTCCAGATCATCTACCGCACCCGTGTCAGTTGTACCCGCCGAGCCAATGGCCATAAAAGGATTTAAACCTTGCTCCTGATCGCTTTTGACCTGCTCTCTCAAGGCTTCCACATCCATTTGGTATGTTTCATTCATGGGAATATATCGAATGAT
>JAGQVA010000243.1 GCA_020438265.1 Bacteroidota bacterium | reverse complement strand
CCAGATCATCTATATTATCCTCAACGATATAATCAGGATTTAAACCTTCAACCTGAAAATCAAACTCTTCAAACCCCGAAGTCAGGCGAATCGTTGAAACCCTTCCTCTGACACCAGAATGGGGCAATCGAAAATCAACTGAATTCCCAAAGGTTCCTGAACTGATACAACCACAAGTATTTCCAATGACTGTCCCCAATTCGTTTTTAGAAAAAGCATGATGAATCAAACAGGAATTGGAAATAGAAAGTCCATCAGTCAGAAGATATACCTCTCCTTTAAACCTTTTCTTTAGAGATTTGGGGGCTGAAGGTTCCCATTGTAAGGTATCATAGGTATCAAGTGGTGTTTGCCATCCGGAAACCAGTTCTTTCCCTATCTTATTTTTAAACAGAGGAATCGCCAGTCCGGGAACGATCATACTGTATTTAATCTTAGCTTTAAATAGAGGGCTGGATTTGACAATACTTGTATAAGCGTAATAATAGGCCGAATCGGCAATATAGGAAAGGAGTTCGGGGCCCCGAATAATGTATCCTCCTTTATTCCCCCGAATATCAATAATCAGGTTTTCGGTTCCATTTTGATTGATTTTGCGGAATGAACTTCTCAAAAAACTACGGTAGCGATTCTCCCAGCCTTTTGCAAAAGAGCCAATGGTCAGCACAGCAATTTGATTGTCGCTGAGAAATTCCAATTGATGAAAATCGTTAAAATCAGGTCCGGATGATTTCTTTTTGCTCTTTTTTCTCGCACCGGGATAATAAATAAGGGTATCTTTCTTAGAATCTCTTAGACGCAGCTGAAGGGTGTTGATACTATCCAGTTGGCAAAACCAGGGCAACAAATTGGTAAAATTCTCTTCCATCAATCTCGTCTGGGTGCTTTTTACCTCACCGTCCGTATAAGTCGCTTCAAGCATATCTCGCATTACCCAGTAAATCGCCTTCCCATTTACCGCAATCAATTCGCTTCCTTTGGGAATCAAATCTTTATGATCATCCATAATGTAGACTCTTCTGTCCAAAAAGCGAGGATTCAGGGGCAGAAAATACCCTCCCTGCAATACATAAGAATTGCGGTCATCAGGCAACCAGATTCGGGAGTGAATATCTTTCAGACTTAACACCAGAGGATTTACCAATCGAAAAAAGGCCAGGGTGGCCATGGGCTGGGTCAGTTTTGCGGAAATTTTCTCAAAATTCTTTTCCCATTCTGAGCGGGAAATAAAGGCAAAAGGATCGGTAGGTGTTCGGTAAATAAAAGACTTGAGAGAATCCAGATCTTCCTGCATTTGTTCGGGAGTCAGAACCACTGCCACGGTATCCTTCCCCTTCTGCGCATGTACATTTTTGACAAAACCAACGATGAATCCCACTCCCAGGATCAACAACAAACTCTGCTTTTTAAACTTATTCAAAAACTCCATTCAGGCTCAAGGTTAACGTTTTCAGGAGGCTAGTTTTACGAAAGAAAAACGAACGTTGATATACATCAATTATTTTTTGTATTTTTCTTACCGTAAGGAAGTCATATTTTTTACATTATAATAACGATTTGAATTGATAATCATGACCGCGATCCATAAAGCTTTAATTATAGATGACGATGAAATTAATAACTTCATCTGTATAAGAAATATCAAAGAAACAAATTTTGCCAAAGAAGCCAGTTTTTGTTTAAAAGGAGAGGAAGGACTCACACAGCTAAAAGAAGCGATTGAAAACGACCCTAAGGAACTCCCCGATGTCATTTTTCTCGATATCAATATGCCGATGATGAATGCCTGGGATTTTTTAAAAGAATATCAGACCATACAACCCGATTTTGGGAAAAAGGTACATCTGTTTATTCTTTCTTCCTCTGTATATCAAAAAGATATTGATAAATCAGGACATTATGACGTAGTTACGGATTATATTATAAAACCCCTCAATAAAGATAAACTCAGTCAGATTCACGCCAAATATTTTGGCAAAACCATTTAACAATGAAGCAAATAACCTTACTCTTTACACTGATCTGTCTGACCATCAGCGTTTTTGGTCAATCCTTTACAGGCAAAGTTACTGTAACCAATTCTTTACAACCCGATCTCGTCACCACCTTTATCGTAGATGGAGACAAAGCAGCCATTATGCCCGAAGGGCCAGGAATTTATCCAGGCATGAAGCATATTGTTGACCGTAACACCGGAGACTATCATACTGTTGTGCCACTTGACGGAAAAATCAGGCTTTCAACGGTAAATCTTTCCGATCCGGTTTTTGCATCGATTACTTCAAATCAGGCCGAGCCAGAAGTACTGAAAACCAGCGAATCCAAAACCATTGACGGGTTTTCAGCGACAAAGTATCTCGTAAAATACCCTCAGGGAGTCGCAGAAGTCTGGGCAAGCAAGGATATTAAAAATCTTGATTTGGCCTCTTTTATGAGTGCAAAATCCCTGATTCGGGAAGGCAAATTTTATGCATTAAACCAGGTTGAAGGATTTGTATTGGAAATCCATAGTACCAATCCTCGCGGAGGAGAAAAACTGGTTATCAAAAACAAAGTGGAGGCCCAAACAGTCGATGCTTCTGTTTTTACTCTTCCTTCCGGAAGTAATGTGATTAACATTAATGAACTCAATCAGCAGATCAAAGATGCTCAGGATGATCCTCAGAAGGTGAAAGAACTGAAGGAAAACCTGAAAGAGATTCATAAGAATAAATAATGATTATTAGAGCCCTTCCAGGTTTTCGAAAACCTGGAAGGGCTAAATTTGAACTTATTTATTCAGCCATATTTTTCGTGTAGAATAATAGGCATCCGTTTCCAGACGACAAAGATATAATCCGGAAGATAATCCCTCTCCTCTCCAAACAAATGTATGTTTTCCCGGAAGGAAACTCCCCGAAGCCAGAACTGTAATTTCCCGTCCCATAAGGTCCAGAATCTTAAGCTCCATATTTTCGACCTTCCGGAGCAAATGAAAGGATATCTCCGTTGATTCAGAAAATGGATTTGGAGCAATTGATTCGAAGTCAAGCCAATCTGCAGTTTCTTCAATTGCCGTGCTTTCCGTAACCTCAATCTGTGCTGTCAAAATTTCTCCAAAGGCAGTATCATTTCTTACCATTTGCCAATGCGTTTCAAAAACACCTGTTGAGTCCGGCGCCTGAATGGAAAGATCAAAGCTAACCGGTCTGCCACGAAATACTCCACCAAAAGTTGGAATATCGTGCATACTGTCATCGATACTTCCTACACTTTGCATAAATAAAACCGGATCAGTATCCACCTGTTTTAAAGCAAAACCATCAGTCTGGCTCCAAAGTGCGTTTCCTTCATTCCTCAGGGTAACTGTAACCGTCTGACTCGCTTTTTTATTCATCTTCGCAGGAATATTATGCCTTAATACAATTGCATCAAACTCAGGTTTTGTGTTCCATCGACTTGCTCCTTCAGCAGTGGTGTGGATATATTCATAGGGATCATCATTCACCGACCAAAGATCTGTATTGGTATTTCCACTACCTGGCTTGATGAAATTGGTGTCCGTCATGGTTGCATAAATACCTGTTCCTTCATCATATTCATTCCAGCTTTCAACATAAACCCGATTAAAAGTAGTATCTACCTGATCCCAGGCATTTTTAAAGTGAATCCCTCCATCACGGGGAAGGAAATCCCCTGGATTTCTGATATTCTGATCCCAATATCCACCTTTCAACTGAACCGTTTTGATATTATTAAAATCAATGGGATAGAAGTATTGATTGATTTCAAACTGAGGGACTTTTTCATCTGCAAAAGAAAAAACCGGCACATTAAGGGCAGTGGTCACCATGTGAATCCCGTTATTAAAAACAGGGAAATTGGTTCCAAGGGCTGTTGCTAGGCGTCCTTCCAGGTCAGACCGTTTGAGAGAATCGACATGGTCCATATTCAGGAATACATGCCAGGTATTGAGCATAGGTCGGCCAGCCATACGAGCCAGGTAATCTGATGCATAAGGGTCAGGATTTTCATCAAAAAATTGATTAAAAAACCTGATATACTGATTAGCGATATCATCTTTGCCTGCTTGAGTAGCAAGATCGACTTTAGGCTGCATATACCAGGTAATCGGCGCATCGAGAAAAGGTCCAACCTTTGGAACATCATACCCCTCAGAGCGCATTTCATAGAGGGCTTTGAACAAATTCCGGCGAACAGGTTCAGTTTGATTCATCAGATGGACATAGATGATATCGATATTGGCAGCCATCATTTGTTTGACCTGTGATTTCCACCAGATATGCGTTCCGGTCCAGTTTTGACGGCCTTCAATAGGCACCCAGGGGCCGCTTAATTGTCCTCCCATTGAACCATACCAATGGAATACGGTCGTAGTTACGAGACGGTCATTTGCTGTAAAAGAAGGATTTGGCCTGAAGAGCGTATCTATCTGCCCTTTTGAAGAAGAGAAAATAAATAAAAAGGCAAATAGAATAGGTAATCGAAAGGAATTAGTTTTGATCATAAAGGATAAAATTTAGGCGAGAAACTTTACCCATAAATGAAAAAAACGGGCTGAGGTTAACACCAGCCCGTTCAAATCAAGTTAATCTAATCTATCTTATTAGTTACCGAAAATCTCGCCCAACTTAGCCTCCAAAGAAGCTCCACGAAGGTTTTCAGCGATAACTTTTCCTTGTTGGTCTAACAAAACAGTGTAAGGGATCGCATTGATGCCGTAACTTTGAGCAGCTTCACTCTGCCAAAACTTCAAATCACTCACATGTTTCCATGTAAGCTTATCATTTTCAATGGCTTGCAGCCAGCTATTGCGGTCACGATCAAGACTTACTCCCAGAATTTCAAATCCCTGGTCTTTGTATTTGTTATAGACTCTCACCACGTTGGGATTTTCGACTCTACAAGGTTTACACCAGCTTGCCCAGAAGTCGATCATCACGTATTTTCCTCTCAAATCGCTCAGGTTTAACACTTCTCCATCGGGAGTAGGGAGACTGATTTCGGGTACATCTTCACCAGCTGCAAATTTACTGGGCATCTGAGGCTGCTGGTTTTGGTTTTGGCCCTGGCTTTGGTTGGCCAGATTTTCCATTTGTTTTCTCTGAATCTCAGCTTGTAACTCCATCAGCATACGACGGCTATCGCTATCTGTCAAGGCAGGATCAGTTTCATTCCAGATAGAATTAATCCCTTCTTTGATCATTTCAGCGTTCACATCCAGTCCTGTAGATTTCAGGTTTTTCCCCAAATCCAGCCCAATAGCATAAGATATACTATCCAGTTGGGTATTCATTTCCTTAGACTTTGCTTCACCAATTTTCCCCGTATTACTACATGAAAAAATCATCATTCCCGCTATGATCAATACAAATATTTTTTTCATCATTTTTAATTAAAATTATGGGCGAAGATAACCATATCTTTGCCAATCTTAAAGAATAATCCACAAGGATACACAAAATTACGCTTTTTTATTGTCTTGGCTCTGACATTGGAAACGGAATAGGCCGTCTAACAAAATGAGGATTGCTTAACTTGAAGAAGAATCTGTTCCATCACCTTCCTCATTTTTCCCAAACACCCCCAGAAAAGAAGTTCTCATCCTGCGCCAAAAATTCTTTCTCTTTTCTTCTTTTTCCCTCTGCTCCTGCTCTTCCTGCTCAGAAAATCGATTACGGGAAGGATTGACATAATCCGTTGATGGATCTACCAATTTCAGAATTGCAGGTATTTTTTCTATGGTAGACTTATACCCTTCCTCAAAAATCTCATCTGCTTTTTTCAATTCAAAATAACCGTAATTCTCCGCATTGGGCTCTATCACAATATCACAACGGTTTAACCGGGAACTCACATTGCTCCACATGGCCAGATCCAGGGTACGGTACGCCACATCCATAATTCCTGAAAATTCATCGATTTTACTAATGGGAGAAACATTGACCCCAATGATTACATCACATTCCTTTTCCAGTGGCTCGATCGGAAGGTTGTTTAACACGCCTCCGTCAGCGTAAATATCTCCGTTTATTTCCCTGTAATTAAACAAAATAGGAATAGAGGTAGAGGTGACTACTACTTCATGCAGAGGCCCTTTCCCAACAACCTCTGAATATCCTTTGGAAAGATTGGTGATGGAAATAAACAGTTGTTTTTTGAGTCCCTCGAAGCTATCATCAGGGATATATTCCATCAACATGTCATCAATGTAGGAGTTGTCGATTAGTCCTCCTGTAGGGATTGTGAGTTTAAATAATTTGGCGAGGGAAGACTCCTTAAATATTTCCAGAATTTCTGCCGGCGAATACTCCGCAGCATACAGAGATCCCACCAATGCACCTGCACTGGCACCGGAAATATACTCGGGAATAATGCCATTTTCCTCCAATGCCTTTAACACGCCAATATGGGCGATACCTCTGGTACCTCCTCCTGACAAACAGATTCCTAGTTTTTTCTTCATTTTTGGGTTAATCAGTTAATGGGAGAGCATAAGTAATGAAGCAAAAGAAAATATAAAAAAGTCAGAAGTCAGATTGCAGAAATCAGAAGGGAAAAGGACTTATCGCTTCTTATATTTGATTTCTGAATTCTGACTTTTTCAAGTCTAATTTTGCAATGCTACTTATCTCGTCACGTAACAGTTTTATCTCTTACGAAAGAACAATATCCCCCCCAATATTAATATCAAAGCTATTCCTCCTCCCCACATCCACCATTTAGATGAATTTTTAACGGGTTCGTCATCTCCAATCAGCACAAATCCGGCCCAGTAGAAAGGGTGTTTCCAACTGGATTGGGAGATCATTTCCAGTTTAGCCTGTCGCAATGACTCTGCTTTCCCTTTTCCGTCAGCCAAATGCTGAAAGTACCTGCTCATCAGTTCTCTTGTGGAAGCATCATTGGCGCGCCAGAGACTCATCAGAATATTTTTACATCCTGCATACCGAAATGCCCTGGCCAGGTTCATCATTCCTTCTCCCTTCAACAATCTACCCTTTCCGGTCTCACAAGCACTCAATACCGCCAAATCAGCTTCAAACTGCATCTGATACAGTTCATAAGCGTACAACAGACCTTCATTGGAAGATAGTGTATCTCCATTTTTCAGATTTGCAGAATCAACGGCAAAAAGCAATCCCGAATAGAGCGGATTTTCGTCATTTACCCAGGCATGAGTGGCCAAATGCAAAATTTGATAGTTTCCGGCGATTTCTTCTTTGAATCTTTTTTCAGTTCCCCTTTCCCCCAGCCAAACTTTCCCTCCTAATAACTCTTCAGCTCCTGCGACTTCCGGCCCGCTATTGGGTAGATGGCTGAAGCTAAACCGGTCCGGACT
The DNA here is from genome assembly GCA_020438265.1 of Bacteroidota bacterium. Taxonomy (GTDB): domain Bacteria; phylum Bacteroidota; class Bacteroidia; order J057; family J057; genus JAGQVA01. Next base: position 116 of record JAGQVA010000243.1, on the reverse strand, counting down.
AAGTCCTGAACGCATGGAGAAAATGTCTTTGATTTCGTTTTCATCCTCAATATGATATTCCGGGGCAATTCCTGCATATAACCGCCCTTTTCCTCCTTCAGATTGAACAGGCTGAG
>JAGQVA010000242.1 GCA_020438265.1 Bacteroidota bacterium | reverse complement strand
AACCAAGAATCAGAGGAGCTGGCAGGATTAAATCCATAGTAAAATCATCAATATTATCCGAAGGGGTTTTGCCGATTGAACCTTGGGATCAAATACCAGCGGAGGATAAGGTTACGACTATCGATATCCTTCCAGTAATACACATTTGATTCAAAACAAGCCATACCACAGGTAGGCATTTCAAAAGCGGCTTCTGACCCGAGAAACGTCCTTACGGCATCTTCCATGGTAGGATTATGCCCAAATAACATGACCGTTTTTGAAGCTTCCGGGAGAGAATGAATCGTTTGAATAAGTCCCTCTGTTCCTTCAAAATAGATGGATTTTTCAATATTAATTTTCCCTTCCTTATAACCCAGTTTACCAGCGATAATTTTCGCGGTACTATGAGCACGGTTAGCAGGAGAACTAACTACCAGATCAGGCTTAAAGGATTGTTCACTGAGCAGATTCCCGAGGAAATTTGCATCCTTAATTCCACGCTCCTTTAGCGGGCGTTCAATATCGGCCACACCATAGGGCCAATCAGATTTAGCATGTCGACAGAGTACAAAGGTTTTCACATTTCAAAAGTACACAAAAGAAAAAAGCGCCCCTAATACAGAGACGCTTTTTCTTTTATAGTTTGATGTAATTATGTTACCGAACAACTACAGATTTCAGGGTTTTGCTAATGGTTTCATTTTCACCCTGAACATCAACCCGGAAGAAATACATTCCCGGTGCAAGGCGATTCATATCATAATTCACTTCCTGAACACCCGCTTGAAATGTTTTGTTAGTTACAGAGAGTGTTTTCCCATCTACCGTGTACATGACAATGCTTACAATAGATTTCGCTGTCAGTTCAAACTTAATATTTGTCTCACTCTGGGTTGGGTTAGGATAAAGGGAAATAGAACTTTGTTCAATCTTAACTGGCTCTTCAGTATTGCCCTGACGTCCCAGGAGAACAGATGAAGTAGACCATACTCCCAGTCCATGTGAAGCGACAAAAACTGTATTGTCCTTGATCAGTTCATGTGATGCACGGGCAATCTCAACTTCAGTCGTATCAAACCCACCACCAGGAATTGGATTAATACGAATTTCCTTTCTGGTAAGGGCATCTTCAGTAACGATGGATTTATATTTTCTCACGAAAATATCATACACAGGCACTCCTCCGAAATCACTTCCAGACTCATTGGTTACAGTACTGGTGTAAAGCTGAGGAATGGCATTATTAATATCTCTGACTGAAAGAAGGCCAGACTCTGTTCCAAGTAATAATACACTTTCAGAGGAATTGGGGTCTTCAACAAACTCAGCTACATAAGCAGGTTCTGCTTTGATTCCACTCCCGGTAAGGCGGCCAAATACAGGACTTGAAAGCGCTCCATTGGTGATCCAAACCATTGTCTGGGCATTCTGAACACTACCTCCATAACTACCGAAAGTAACAACTACCCTTTCAGGATTTTTGGGATCTACAGCAATGTCGGTGATTCCACGTCCAGCCATAATAGCGAGGTTACTGTTAGGCTGATTATCCAGACGAACCACACTTGCAATAGCATCGAAATTAGCGATATCATGGGCCCGGTCCAGACGCCACAGTTTTCCTTTTGAAGAACCGACATAAAGCGTGTGGTTATTATCTCCGGAAACAGCAATTGCAGTAAGGAATTCGGTAGCGCCATCTACAAGACGGTTGGACAGTCGATTCCACTTCACCTGAAGTCCATCACCAAAAGCACCATTACAGATCCATACATAACTTCCGGAACATAAGAAAAGGTACTCTTCACTCATTTCCTGAATTTCCTCAACGGTTAGATCAGTCTTTTCTATTGCGGATTGAGGAATCACGTCATCCAAAACCCAGGCCGACTGAGCCGCAGTAGGACGGTTAAACAAAGCTCCTCCGGCCACATTTATACCCGAGCGGTCAATATACATGCTATATGAAAGATCAAGATTATCAACCGTATCTTCCAAAGGAAGACCATAAAAACGTTCAGAGTTTACACCGATATTGAAAGAGCGCATAGGGCCACCATCCGTTCCTTCCATCACAAGCGCTCCCGGAGTCAGATAAGAAGGGGCTACTTTTCCAAAGTTTACAGTAAAAATATCTCCAAATCCTTGTCTGGCAGGGCTTTCTTTAGCAAAATGATTATTTAGTAAATATCCATTGGTTTCTGTACCAGTGATAACGACATCAGAGACCAGTTCTTCTTCTCCTTTGGTTGTAACTGCTAGAGCTCCCACAGTGTAAGAAACCAGGGCTTCATATCCTTTGGATTTCAAGGTAAAAGTTTCTCCGCGATCTTTGGATCTGGCAATTTGTTTGTCAGTTCCAACAAAAAGAGTCTGAGAATCATTGGGATCAAAAAGAATCGTGTAAATGCTTCTGGGTATATGATTATCCAGCGTAGGGCTACTGTGTGTAGCAGTAGGATTCCATCCACGGCTTTCAGAAAAAGTGTACCAGGCATTACCTGCTACAATTAATTCATTGGGGTTGTCTGGGAAAACTTCGAGTGCAAAAGCATTTCTGCCACCTGAACCCAGAGGAGTAAATCCGGGGCTTCCCTTTGGACCATATACTTCCCAGGTTTCACCATTGTCAGTAGAACGGAAAACACCACTAATCTCATTATTTGCCTGTGTTCCGGCTACATATATAACTTTTCTGTCTGAAGGAGCTATTGCGATTTCACTTCTTATAGAGCTAAATGGTCCAAGACTGGACAATACAGGGTCAGTAACCTCAGTAAAGCTAAAGCCATTGTCTTTAGAGATAAAGAGTCTGTCGGAGAACTCTTTTCTGGCTGTAGCCAAAATCACATCCCCGTCAGCGCCTTCTACATCATATACAATTCCTTCAGAAAGCTCTGCCGGACCATTTGCCTTGAATAAAGTTTCCACTTTTTTATTCATTGAGAAATATAGCCCTGAAACCGTAGCGATAAATACCTGGCCATTGATAATATCAACTTTTTGAATGCTGGAGAAAGGTCCTTTAAAATCTCTGGTATCAGCAGTATTTGTGGCCGGTGCCGGAGCCCAGGATTCTCCATTGTCTTCTGAAATGTAAGCACCTCCACCAGGAAGTCCGGTCAGATACCCTTTGAAACCATCAGGATTTGTGCGGTAATCATAAGAGCTACTTTGATTGAGAGTTGTTACATAGTAAGACAGCTCAAAAGCAGTGGCTCCAGTACCAACAATGATTGTATTTCCATCAACAGCAATAGAAGTGATGTTGGGATTGCCATTATAAGTGGTTACTCTCTCCCAGGAAAGACCTTCATTACTGCTTCTCCATAATCCACCTCCCTGGGAACCAGCCAGCAAATTCCCGTTAGCATCAAATGCTAAAGCACGGGTGCGGCTACCCATATTATCGGGACCCAGATTGTCCCAGGCGTATTGTCCCTGCATCTGCATTGACGCCAATAGAGTTAATACCACCAGAAAAATGTTGTAAATATTTTTTTTCATACAAACTACGGTTATCAGTTGTCCGGTAAAATAAATATTGTAACCTAACAAAACAAAATCACAACCCTAAACTTGGGCAATTACGAAAGTAGACATCATTTTTAAGATTCGCGATGTTCAAAACTACTTTTGAATTACACAAAAAACGCAAAGAATTTGATTAAATAGTGATTAAATTCTCTTTATTTCCGGCCTGATTTGTCCTTCCCAGATTACCTTCCCGCTCAAAAACCGGAATAACTTACACAAAAACCCTTTTATCCAGCCTTTTCCAAATGCCTTTCGGAATGATAACTTGAACGCACCAACGGGCCACTCTCTACATAATCAAAGCCCATTTCCATTCCTACTTCGCGGTAGTGAGCAAACAAATCAGGATGAACAAATTCATGAACCGGAAGATGCATTTTTGTGGGCTGCAAATACTGCCCGATCGTCAAGACATCACAATCATGATTTCTCAGGTCTCTCATTAATTCGTAAACTTCTTCCACTGTCTCTCCCAATCCTACCATAAATCCGGATTTGGTTCTGACTCCTTCGGCTTTGGTTCGTTTGATTTGTTCAAGACTTCTTTCATACCTTGCCTGAGGCCTTACCCGCCGATACAATCTTTTCACCGTTTCCATATTATGAGAGATCACATCCGGCTTTGAATCCGTAATCATTGTCAGCATTTCCCATCTTCCTTTCACATCCGGGATGAGGGTTTCCATTGTCACTTCTGGACAAAGTTTGCGAATTTGAATTACCGTCTCAGCCCATATTTTGGCACCGCTATCCTTTTGTTCGTCTCTGTTCACGGAGGTAATTACTGCATGTTTGATCCCCATTGCCTTTACAGCTTTGGCTACGCGGTAAGGTTCCATCCAGTCCATTGGATCAGGGCGTCCGGTTGCTACTGCACAGAAAGAACAGGAACGGGTACATGTATTTCCCAAAATCATAAAAGTAGCAGTTCCTGCCCCCCAACATTCGCCCATATTTGGACAACGGGCGCTTTCGCATACTGTATGAAGCTGGTTTGTATCGATAATTTCCCTAACGGAAGTATATGTTTTACCATAAGGCAATTTTACCCTTAACCATGAAGGCCGAGGCCCATTGCCTGGTGCATTTTTACTGGTAAGATCAGTCGTCGTTACTATTGCCATAAGTTTTATTTATTCGCAGAAATTAATGTCTGTTAAGACTAACTCATTTCTGCTACCATCTGTTTCCTATAATAAATCCTAAAGAACCTACTACAAATATCCGCTGATTTTGCAACTTATCCAACTCTGCCATAATCGGTACAGCATGAAAGAATAAATCGGTATTTAGACCCAGGGAAAGGCCATGTATGAAGCGGGGATTAGGCGCAAAATCCAACAGAGCCATCGTTTTTATACTCAACCCCACCCGGGTATTCAGATCAAATCCCGAACTAAATAGCCTGGCTCTGCCAAAAATCCGGTTATAACTATGAGCTGAAGGATCATAAGCCTCAATCACACGGTTATCCGTCCCAGGCCCCTGATTGGGTTTATAGACTTCCAGGTAATAGGGATTGAGAAGTCCAATAGCTGGTCCTGCCTTAATCATACCCCTCAGATTTGCATAGTTCATCCCGTTTTTGGGAATCAGGTTATAAGAAATACCAAATGAAGGAGTAAGGACATAAAAATAATTGAGCTTCCCATAAACGTATTTCCTTCCCAGCTCACGCCCATAGGCAGGATTAACAGGAGATTCATGCAGGTCTCTGGTTGAGTGAAAATCCAGGCTAATCAGATAGTGTTTACGATCTTCGCCAAATGAATAATTAAGACCTCCTCCCATACCCCTGGAGGTAAAAAACATATCGAAAAAAATCCCGCCGGTAGTCTCATAATTTCTCTGCCCTGATACTGGTTGGATAATCCAGGATATGACTAATATGGCCCAAAAGTATTTATTCATAAGAGCAAGATAATAAGACTCCTTTATATTAAATAGCCTTTGGCTTTTAGTTTTTGGCCTTTAGCTTTTGGCTGGATATGCATAAAAAATTCGTCTTTTAGTCAGCATTATTCACAAAATGGCTAAAAGTAAAAAGCTAATTGCTGCAAAATCAACTCTCTAAAACCGCTTTTCTCGCTTCAAGCGAAGCAAGTAATTTTTGTTCTGCTTCTTCCATGGACGACTTGCTTTTTCCTCCTGCTGCGTAAAAATGTCCACCTCCATCAAATTCTTTGGCAAGATCGCTGGAGGAAACCTCTCCCCGACTTCTGAAACTCATTTTGATTATATCATCCTGAGCGGTCATTAATACGCCAAGGTTAATATCTTTTATACTTAAAGCATAATTAACCAGCCCTTCCGTTTCTCCCGACTTTACATTAAATTCTTTAAAAACTTCTTTTTCCAATTTAATATAAGCCGTTTTATACTCTGGTAAAATTGTCAGGCAGTTGAGCAGGCAGTGCCCCAAAAACTTTAATCGCTCAGGACGAAAACTTGAAAAAATCGCTTCGTGAACAGGATGCACTTCGACCCCCACATCAATCAAATGTGAGACAATCCTGTGAACCTCTGCTGATGTATTGGTAAACCGAAAAGAACCAGTATCTGTCATTATTCCCGCATAGAGCGGTTCTGCCATATCCTTATCAACCAATTCCTTATCTCCAAGGGCATCAATCATTCGATAAACCATTTCGGCAGTAGAAGAAGCCGTAGTATCCAGAAAACCAATATCCTCAAACCCGGCGGGGTCCGGATGATGGTCAATCATAATTTTTGTGGCAGCAGAATCTTTTACCGACGCTTCAAAATCCTGAAGCCTGTAGAGCGCATTAAAATCAAGACAAAAAATCAAATCCGCCCCATCAAACGCCCATTTAGCCCTGTCAGGATCGTTGGGACCAATCAGGACTTTGGGCGTACCCGGCATCCACTTGAGATGATCCGCATAGTCGGTGGGAGAAACCACAGTAACGGAATGGCCCTTTTTCACCAGGTAATGATATAATCCTAAAGCTGAACCGATGGCATCTCCATCAGGTTTTTGGTGCATGGTAATGGCTATTCGTTGTGGAAATGACAACAGGTCTTTCAGTTCGTTTATATGATCCATAAATTGAGGTCAAATTATCAAGTTTGCGAAAATACAAATTGAATTTCAGATCCTAAAATTGGATTATCTGTTCAGGTCTGATTAAGTTTGCACAAATTTTAAATAAATGAGTAATATCACATTAACAATTATCAAACCTGATGCAGTCGGAAATGGCTTTTCAGGTAAAATTATTGACCACATCCTTGCTGCTGGCTTTAAAATAAAAGCGATGAAAATGATTCATATGAACGAGCGTGAAGCTGGCGGTTTTTATGACGTACATCGTGAAAGACCTTTTTTCAATGACCTCGTGGCTTTTATGACCAGTGGTCCCTGTATCCCTATGGTATTGGAAAAAGATAATGCAGTTGCTGATTTCCGCGCTACCATTGGTGCAACCAATCCTAAGGAAGCTGCTGAAGGAACTGTGAGAAAACTGTATGCACAGTCTATCGAGGCGAATGCCATTCATGGTTCTGATTCTGATGAGAATGCCCGCAGAGAAGCGAGTTATTTCTTTTCTGAACTGGAGATTTTTTAGGGTCTTGACCTATTTTTTCTAAATCCGAAAAATCCCGCTAGGGATTTAATATTGGTAGCACATGAATGAGCTCCGTATTCTTGCGCGCCTTGAGGCGCGCTGGTCAAAGGGGAACCTATTATTTCTACCAATATTAAATCCCTAGCGGGATTTTTCGCTATCTGTGAAATTTTTCTCTTTATTGTTTATTTCACCCCAAATTCCCCTCATCCGCAAAAGAATAATACCCTCTTCCGGAGATAATCAGGTGATCCAGCACATTGATATCAAAAACCTTCCCTCCCTTTTTTAATTTATGGGTAATCTCAATGTCGGCCTGGCTTGGTTTCAGGTTTCCGGAAGGATGATTATGCGCGAAGATGATCCCACT
>JAGQVA010000241.1 GCA_020438265.1 Bacteroidota bacterium | reverse complement strand
GCTCTTTGTAAAGATCGCCCGACAGCCAGTGTCATAAAATTGATACAAGCTACAACCAGGATTAACAGGGCAATTCCTCCCAGAATATATGTGTACCGCCAATCACTCACTGGAACCATACCCTGAGGCATTTCTGCATTCAGGTGAATATCTGTAAGTGGTTGAAGTCCCACTTCATAACCTCCTGGCTGATAATCATCGCCTAAAGCCTGTTTCATCATATCGGGAAACTTTGCTTCAGTTGCTTTGGGGGATACTCCTTCCTTTAGCACTAAATAGGTTTCCACAAATACACTATACCAGTTGTTGCGAGCTCTATCGCTGATCAGGTTATTATTATTTTCAAAAGGAATTAACAGATCAAACTGAATACTGGAATTAGCAGGAGCTGGCTCAATGACACCCGTAACAACAAAATCTTCATACTGTGCATCGAGTAAAAAAGAGAGCGGCTGACCAACAGGATTCTGGTCTCCGAAATATTTATTGGCTATTTCAGGAGTAATTACTACTGTCTTTAAATCTGAAAGCGGATTTTCCTGATTCCCGGAAAGCAGCGGAAAATCAAACATGCTGAAAAAATCAGGCTCGACCATCATTACACTTTCCTGATCAAAAAAATCGCCCTTTTTCACCTGACTGTTCACCTGGGAAATCCGGCTTAAGTGCTCAACTTCAGGAATACTCTGGTGAATGGTTGGGCCTAAAATAAAAGGACCAACGGTATTGGGAATATCTCTTCCTTCATAATGTTCATTGATGTGAACCCTGTAGATTTGATCTGCCCGGGTATGGAAGCGGTCAAAGGAAAGTTCGTCCTGAATAAATAACAGAATAAGAATACAGGTTCCCAGGGCAACAGCCAATCCCAAAATATTGATCGTTGAGTAAAGACGATATTTAAGGAGTGATCTGAAAGCAATTTTTAGATAATTTTTGAGCATGGCATTTCAGATTAGATAGACAGTGATCTGTAAATAGTGTTGCAACAAACAAGCCATGAGGTAAGTGTTTGATAACCAGGGGAATGTTACCTGGAGTTGGGTTTTTTTATGGAGAAATGTTCCAGATTGGAACAATCTTTTGTTTCAGGGTGAAACAAAAAGTATGGTTGAAAATTGTTAGAGATGGGAAATAAAAACCCTGAAAAAGGGTTATTCATTTCATGAGGCGATAATCAATGAAACATTTTCTTTCTGATTATGTTTATGCCAAAAGCTGCCAATTTCAACTTTTGTTCGTTGATATGGTAATTAGGACTTTAAGCCTCAAAAACTGTAGATAAAGTGACATGTGTCAAAAAGATCAGTCATTACATTTACATAAACTGAGAACTTCCCGTGATGAGCGTATTTTTTTACATATTGGCTACTATTATTGCTCTGCAACATGTCTTTTTGATCATTGGACTGGGGAAGTTGGGATTAATAAAAAACAATCTTGTCTCTGTAGGAATTAGCCTGATAATGATAGTGGCGAATATCCTGGCAATGTTTTCCCAAAGCTGGCCAATTCTTATCCTCAGTTTTACCTTTTATTGTACTGCCGTTTTTATCGAGTTGGTTTATAATGGAATTACCCATAAAAAACCTACCTCACTTCAGATCCCTGCCAATCTTCTGATGATTATTGGATCTTTATTCGCTTTCCTGACCGAAAACTGGCTCTTTTTCGGTATTAGTTATGTGGTTTATTGGGTTTTAATCCTGCTTATTGCCCGAAAAAGAACCAACGGCCAAATTCAATCACAAAAAGTTTAATTTTTTTTTGGACTATTCAGAAAAAGTCTCTTCTTTTGTAGCCCATAACGCAAGAGTAGCTCAGTTGGTAGAGCACGACCTTGCCAAGGTCGGGGTCGCGAGTTCGAATCTCGTCTCTTGCTCCAACAAGTAAAAAAGCCTGATTTGCATAGCAAATCAGGCTTTTTCTTTTTAGAAATTATTTGATGAAAGCTGAAGAAAAAGAATTCAAACTCAACTTCAATTTCAACTTCAAAAGCAACCAAATTTCGACTGCAAAACCGATTGCTTTTTCATTTTGATTGTTTTTGAAGTTGCGATTGAAGTTGAAGTTAAAAACACTTTATATAAAAGTTTTTTAGAATGTTAATTGATCTCCAAAGTATAAGGCATCAGCATATATACCCCACTCTTTGGAATTTCCTTTTTAATGGTTTCAAGTGTTTTCATCTCTTCATAAAGTGGATGTTGCTGACTGATTTTATCGGAGGTAGTTTCCAGCATATCATTCAGTAGTTCTTCATAAAGAGACTTTACTTTAGGCGTTCTGATGATACGGTAATCATCTTCGATATTGGCCATTTTTGCAGCAGCTTCAATAGCATCATCCAGATCACCAAATTCATCAATCAGATTGATGTTTTTCGCTTCCAGGCCAGACCATACTCTTCCCTGAGCAATTTGATCAACGCTGGCAGAGTCTGCAAACCCTCTTCCGTCTTTCACAACGTTGATAAACGTGCTGTAACCTTCATGAATCATATTCTGAATAAAGGCTTCTTCTGCCTTGGTCATCGGGTAATTAGGATGTCCTATATTGGCGTGTTCGTGCGTTTCTACTTCATCAAAGGTAATTCCCAGGTTATTGGTAAAGGTATTTCGGGTATTATACAAAATACCAAAGATGCCGATAGACCCGGTAATGGTATTGGTTTGGGCGTAAATTTTATCACATTTGGCAGAAATATAATATCCTCCCGATGCAGCATAATCACCCATTGAGGCAATAATCGGTTTTTCTTCACTACAAAGTCTTACCTCTTCAGCGATCATGTCCGAAGCCAAAGCGCTTCCACCGCGACTATTTACCCGAAAGACAATTGCCTTTACACTTTTGTCTTTTCTTGCTTTGCGCAGTTCATCTACAATGGTTTCAGAACCCATAACTCCATCGCTGCTTTTTCCAGACTGAATTCCACCTTCTGCGAAAATAACTGCAATTTTATTTTTGGAAGCTTTCGCTCTTGAAGGGACCCTCATATACTTGTTCAATGACATAAAAGTGATTTTGTCATCTACTTCAAGCCCGATTTTGGTTCTGATTTCGTCGAAAACGGTATTTTCGTAGGCCACTTCATCAATCAGCCGCACCTTTTTCGCATCAGTTCCACGTCCTAAAATCAGATTCTGAGCGATATCATCAATTTCTTCAGGTGTAAGAGAACGGGAAACCGAAACTTCCTGAGAAAAGATCTTCCAAAGATCGCCCATATACTTTTCAGTTTGCAGGCGATTGGCATCACTCATTTTCTTGAGCATATAAGGCTCTACAGCTGATTTAAATGTCCCAACTTTAAAGATTTTGGGTTCCAGATCAATTTTCTCAAATAACCCGGTGTAGAACATCGGAGTGGCTCCAAATCCATTAAACTCAATGCTACCCACTGCTGGCATATAAATTTTGTCCGCCACACTGGCCAGGTAATAAGAGTTTTCAGAGTAGACTTCGGAATAGGCGTAAATAAATTTTCCGGAAGCTTTAAAATCGATCAGGGCATCTCTGATAGCCTTCATGGTAGTCCATCCGGAAGCCGGGACGGTGACATTGGTATTCAGGTAGATGCCTTCGATGTTTTTGTCTTCACTGGCTTGCTTTAAAGCCTGTCGAATCTGAAAAAGCCCCATTTTACTGGTAGAACCACCGATGGGCAGCGGCATAAATTTATCAAAGTTGAAGTCAACGGGTTCTATTGCAGCATTCTCAACAATAGGAGTGTTTAACTTCAGATGTAAAACCGTTTTGGGATTGACGGTTACTACCTCGTTAGAACTGCCAATTGCGGAAAAAATCCCTCCAATAATGATGAAAAGAAAAGGGATTCCAATCAGGAATGCCACGATTACCGCGAGGAAACTGGCAAAAAATGATTTAAAAAAATTCATATTTGACTGTATAGTATATAATTTTGATAGTGTAAATTTACGGATTAAGGCGCTAGAATTGAAAAGAAATCGTTCAAGTCTACCTAATCCTTAACTCATAAAAGATGATATTTCTTGGGCTGGGTTCGAATATTGGAGAAAAAACTGAAAATATTCGCGCTGCAATTAAAAGTTTAGCGAATTCGGGGGTGGAAATATTGCGATGTTCTTCCTTATACATAACACCACCCTGGGGTATTTTATCCCAGGATGAGTTTATTAATATGGTTTGCGAAGTGGGATTCTCCGGAACTGCTGAAGAGTTGTTGAAATTAGTGCTAAAGACAGAAGAAGACATGGGACGATACCGGTATTATAAATGGGGCCCCAGGTTAATTGATATCGATATCCTTGAGTTTAAACGAGAGGTGTATGACCTGGAACATCTGAAAATACCGCATCCTTATTATCCCGAACGTCCTTTTGTGATGGTGCCACTGAGGGACCTGGAGCCAGACTGGAAACCAACGGGGCAGGACCGAACTATTTCACAGATTCTTGAAAATTTCTCTTTAGAAGGAATCGAAAAATTACCTGAAGATTATAAACCTATTTTTTAGTTAACTCTTTTGTTTCTGTTTACTACACTTAATAATGGCTACACAATCCTGAGGATCTTATCTTTAGATGTGGTGGCAGGTGCGCTGGTGTCGGGCTATATGGTTGGCCAATTGATGGGGGCAACACTTCCTCTGATTTGGTGGATAGGACTACCTGTGAGTGTATGGGTAATCTATACTGCAGACCATCTCCTGGATGCATGGCGATTGAAAGATCAGGCTCATACTGATCGGCACCTTTTTCATCATAAAAACTTTAAACCAATAGCCCTGATATGGGGAATTTTATTTCTTATATGCCTGACATGGCTCCCCTGGAAAGCCCCACAACCGCTATTATTCCTGGGTTTGGGAATGGGAGGATTTGTAATGATTCATTTAAGTCTGGTAAAAATAATTGGCAATCGCATATCCTGGATGTTTCATAAAGAACTGGGCGTAGGATTTATCTATAGTTCAGGGGTTTGGGGAGGAGGATGGGTGCTGGGATTTCCGGAAAGGGTTTTATTTGAAGAATTCCTGTTTATCCAGTTTTTACTTCTGGCTCTCATTAATCTGCTTGCTTTTTCCATGTATGAGATTGAAACAGACGAGAAGGATGGGCACACTTCCTTTGTCAGGGCAATAGGAGTGAAAAATACGAAAATGATTATTTCTTTTTTTGCTCTGATTATCCTTGCAATCGGTATCTGGGTCATGGGGGAAGGGAGTTTGATCGAAAAGCAAATCCAGGGAGTTTATGTCTGTATGCTACTTGTATTGATACTAACTGTATTTTTGAATGACTGGTTCTCCCAGAATGAAAGATACCGGATATGGGGAGACCTTGTTTTTATGTTTCCTGTTATATTTTTGTTTTGAGAGAACAGAAAGACCTTACATATCACAAGGACAGTGGTTTTGATCGTGTGGCCTGGTTTTATGACTGGTTGGCCGGTGGAGTATTTGGCAAGTCAATAAAAAAGGCACAAACGCGATTTTTGGACCATTTGACTCCTGGTAGCCGGGTTTTGATTATTGGTGGAGGAACGGGTTGGATTCTGGATGAATTGCCAGATCAAAACCTTTTTGTTTTTTACCTGGAAGCTTCCCCGCTAATGATAGCCAAAGCGAGGGCACGTAAACCCGTGGCGGCTTCCAATACAGTAGTATTTCAATTGGGAAATGAAGAAGTGTTATCCAAGGAAAATCCCTTCGATTTTGTCTTTACCCCTTTTTTCCTCGATGTATTTGAAAAACGCCGTTTTTCTCATCTGTTTTTTATCCTCGACGATGCCCTGAAACCGGGAGGAAAATGGCTCTGGACAGATTTTGTCTTTCCTGAAAATCAGCCGTTTAACCAACTTTTGCTGAATGGGATGTATGTGTTTTTCCGCATCTTATGTGGGATTAAAGCCCGCAACCTCCCGCCGGTTGGTCCTTTTTTCCGTTCTTCAGGATATCAACAAATGGCGCAGGATTTTTTTTTCAAGAACTTCATTTCATCGAAAGTTTTTTTGAAAAAGAGCGAATGAGTTCCTATTTTCATAGAAGATCCAAACCAATATGATTATCTGATGAACCGGCAAAAACTACAACTCACTTATACATTTCATTGTAATCCGCTTGACCTCTTTTATGCGTTATATCAGCCCGAAACCCTGAAAAACTGGTTTGCTGAAGAGGTCGAATATAATGAGCCAACAAAAACCTATACTTTTCGTTGGTCGGGAGCTTCTGAAAAGGCAAGGTTACTGGAAAAAGATGACGAAATACTCTCTGTAAGACTTGAATGGCTGAATGAAGAGGCGCTGAAAAATAAGGAATACCTTTATTTTCAGGTGGGAGAATTGGAAGACGACTCGACGGTTTTATTAAATATTATCGACTTTTGCGATGATAATGAAGTGGAAAACCAGCGCAAATATTGGGAAGAACAACTTCATCATCTTGATATGATGCTTACCTAATTGAGTTCATCTTTCATGTCGCACATCAGGTTGATGATTTTTTCGCTTTGTGAGATTTTTACGTCATTGTCAATTTTACCGGGAAGAATAAAATACATCTCTTTGTCCTCTATCACCAAAAGCCCTGAGGGAATATCCTTGAATGCTTCAAAAATGCTGATTTTTACATTATCAGATAAAATCAGGCTACTAAAAATCATGTCGTTACTCCGGATTTTGATTTGAGGATCGATATCCTGACTAATATCAGAAGCCTTATCGTGAAAAGTTACCTGATCAAATCCTGGAATAGCTTCAAGATTCTTGCTTGCAGAAAACCATTTGAGATTGGGATTAATCATGGGGATGGTAAAACGGACAGCAAGACTCTGTTTGACAATCATAAAAGGAGTAATCTTGAGTGGATACCCCCGATAGCTTCCAAAAATATTAAAACTGCGTTCGTTGAGGTAAGCGGGGTGAAGACCTGTTTTCTCTGCCAGGTTACGGTGCATATTTTCGATAAAGCGAAAACGACGGTACTGCCTTACTCCATAAATAAGGCCCCCAACCAAAGTAATCGCTATAAAAAGAAAAATCAGAGATCCGCTCATATTTTTATCTTACTGAATGGCAAATTAAGTGAATCAAAACGAAATCACAATGAACCAGAATCATTCTTCCGTATTTGGTATTCCCGGCCTGGGAACAGACCACAGGATTTTCTCCCGTCTGGAGCTGGATTTGCCAATCAATTACATCAACTGGCTTGACCCGGATTCTGACGAGTCGCTTTCCGAATATGCTGCCCGTATGGCCAGACCACTCATGGAGATAAACTCGCCAATTATTGTAGGGGTTTCGTTTGGAGGAATTTTGGCGCTGGAAATTTCACGGATTAAGGAATTAAAAGGGATCATTATTATTTCAGGAATTAAGAATCCACAAGAAAAACCATTCTCTTTTCAACTGATGCAGAAACTGCCTTTTTATCGCCTTACAAAAGGAAACTGGCGGATTAAAACCATTCCCCTCTGGAGCCCAGGTTTTGGA
>JAGQVA010000240.1 GCA_020438265.1 Bacteroidota bacterium | reverse complement strand
CAGGAAAAACACGAATCCATATTTGAAGCCTTCACTCAGGCCGACGGCTCCATTAGCCGAACCTATTCCGGAACGGGACTTGGATTGAGTATCTCCAAAGCGCTTGTCAACAAACACGGAGGAGATATGTGGGTAAATTCGGAAGAAGGCAAAGGTTCTGTTTTCTTTTTCACCTTACCTTTGTCCAAAGAAAAACCGGTTAAACAATCCGTTGGTAGCAGTTTTTCAAGTCTCACCCCACTCACCACTACTGTAACGCCAATCTCGAAAGGCAATGGAGAAATTCAGGTAAAGAACAACCTGGAAAGAGGAAAAATCCTCATTGTAGATGATGAACCCATTAACCATCAGGTGTTAAAAAATCATCTGAGCAAGGAAAAGTTTGAAGTATTTTCAGCGATGAATGGAGATGAGGCGATCCAACTCATTGAAAAGGAAAATAATTTTGACCTGGTTTTATTGGACGTTATGATGCCAAGAATGAGTGGTTATCAGGTCTGTGAAACCATTCGGGAAAAGCATTTACCAAATGAACTTCCCATTATTATGGTTACCGCCAAAAATCAGGTGAGAGATCTGGTAGAAGGGTTTAATACTGGCGCAAATGATTACCTGGCCAAACCCTTTAGTAAGGATGAGTTATTAGCCCGATTAAATACCCATTTGAATCTTCATCAGATCAATCAGGCAACCAGTCGTTTTGTGCCGGAAGAATTTATTCAGACATTGGGAAAAAGTAATATTACCCAAATCCATCTGGGAGATAATACATTCCGCGAAGTAACCGTCTTTTTCTCAGACATCAGAGGATATACCACATTAGCAGAAGGAATGATCCCCGAGGAAAATTTCCATTTCGTAAATGCCTATGCCAACCGAATGGGTCCAATCATTCAGCAGCATAAGGGTTTTGTCAACCAGTATTTAGGAGATGGTATTATGGCCTTATTCCAGAAAAGTCCGGCGGATGCGGTGCGGGCTTCGATTGCAATGCAGGCCGAAATTCGAAGCTATAATATCAAACGAGCCAAAGACAGGAGAATACCTCTTAAGGTAGGTATGGGTATGCACGCCGGACCATTGGTGATGGGAATCATCGGGGATCAGCAACGGTCGGATACTGCAATTATTTCTGATACAGTAAATACAGCAGCACGACTGGAGGGTTTAACCAAGTACTATGGAGCCAATATCATTATCAGCGACCCGGTGTTTAAAACGCTTTCTCCGGAAGAGCAGGCTCGTTGCCGATATCTTGGCCTGGTCCAGTTAAAAGGGAAATACGAACCACTTGGCATTTATGAACCACTTGATGGAGACACTCCTGATAACTGCGAAGCAAAATTAAATAACCGGAAAGATTTTCAGGCAGGACTAGATGCCTATTTACAAGGAGATCTCTTTCTTGCCAGGGAAGCATTTTCACAGATAATTAACCAAAATCCGAATGATGGCCCTTCTCAGTACTTCCTGAATCGGGTGATAACATTTAGTGAAGAAGGTCTTCCAGAAGGATGGAAAGGAGTAGAAGAAATGGATAATAAATAGGAGGAACACGAATAGGCCAAGCCAGGCAGAGTCGAAGAATAAAAAAGTGGATAAAAGACCCTGTTAAGGGTCAAACGTCGGCTACCGCCTATTCACATAAGGATTTAAACTTTATTTCCTGAATGATTATCCTTATCTTATAAATAGTTCTCCTACAAACAGGAGAAACCCATTCACTCTGTTGCATTCCCCTTTCTGAAGATTCATTTAACACAAACAGTTATGGTTTTTAACAAAGTGGTTTTCAAAGGTTTTCTCTTCACCATTTCTTTTATTATTTTAACCAGTTGCGGAGGAAGCGGTAGTAGTTCAGGTAGCACTTCTACAAGCAGTGGTTTCGTCAAATTTAAACTCAATGGAGCAGATTGGGAAAGCTCTGATGCAAACCCAGACAACAAATTTGATGTGGATGCCATTACAGATCATTCCACGCTGGTAAGAGTCGAAGCTTTCGCTAAGGATGGTTCCTATTTTACATTAAATGTCCACCAAACATCAGGTATTAGCACAGGCACCTACCCTATTACCGATCAGGGTATGAGCGGATTTTTCAAATATGTTCCAGCAGATGGAGACGGATATGTCAGCAATGGAATGCCTGATAATCCGGGCTCGATTACCATTTCCACACTAACTCAAGACAAAGTAACTGGCACCTTTTATTTTCGGTTGAGAAATGCAGCCAATCCGGATGAAATTATTGAGATCACAGAAGGAGAATTTGATGTAGAATTTGCGGAATATTAATTCTTAAATTCGCTCCAATTCCCGTACTTTTTCAGAATGATCATCGAGGTTTACTTTCATCAAAAGCCCAATCATCAAAGCAATGATCAGGGCAAATGCGAAAAAAACCAATTCTGAAGATTGAAAACTCGCCAACCAACCATACATTCCCGCCCCCAATGAAATCCCAAAATTACTGATAGCCATATAAATCGTAAATTGGGTGGCGGCTACCTGTTTCCAGCAAATGGCCATACAGGCTGTAAAAAGAGCGATAAGAAAAAGAGTTCTGAGGATATTCACTGCAAAAATAAATCCTTCTACAGCCAACGCACTTTCCCAAAAAGCAGGAAAAAAGCCCATAAAAAGTGCAGCCAGAATCAATGTTACCAGAAAAACAATTGCTCCACGAATAGTCCCCAACCAGGAGATCAAAAACCCTCCGATTGTCATTCCTGTAATTCCGGCAACCAGACTGGCAGTCGCCACCAGATTTGAAAAATCAGTATCCAGCCATCCCAGTTCCTGAACTGTCAAAACGGGGAGAAATGCTTTTAACAATCCATTCGTCGAACCAATTAAAAAAGAAACCAGACCCAACAAAATACTCGCCGGTAAAATCAGTGCTTTCAACAAATTACGAAGGATTTCACCCCAGCTTTCCATATTCAATTCCAAAGCAATTGTTGAGACTTCCCCTTCTGACCAGGGAAACATTCGTTCGCCATCCCTTTCTTTCAGCAAAATAGGAAACAGACTAATCAGCGCCACAAAAACTGCCGTTCCCATGAATGTAAAAGAAATTCCAAATCTACTCAGCGCCCACGAACCCACAGCAATCGTCACCGCCAAACCAACTGCATTACTCCCCATCATAAAAGCATTGGCTTTGGAATACTCCTCCTCCGGCACGATGTCCACCGTCATACTATCCACCGCCACATCCATAAAAGCAGTTGAAGTGCTGACTATTAATCCCGTGATAACCAGGAGAGAAATGTGATTTATCGGATCTTCCACCCAAGCCATAGCGATATAGCCTATTACAGCTCCAATCATCGCTGCTATCACCCAGGGGCGCCTCCTTCCCATCGGCAAAAAAGTAAACCGATCCATTAAAACTGCTCCGATAATTTTGAATGTCCAGGGTAACATGATTACGCCGATAAAGCCGGCGATGGCAGAGGCTTCCGCGCCCTGATTGGCCAGATAGGCTGGCATGGCAGTTAAGAAAAGGCCCGTTTGGATTCCCTGGGTGAAGTAGAGAACAGAGATCGTAAGGAAGCGGAGGGGACGGTTTTCGGTTAGGGAGGGGAGATGATTCATTGTCGTCTGATGTTGAGTGAGGGTAAGATAATGATAAAAGTTGTCATCGAAAATGTAAGACCAGAGAATGACTAAAGCATTTTAAAATCAGTCAGGCTGCTTTTAATCGGTCTTATGAGCTTGCTAAGGCGGGTTAGTTGGTTCGAGGAAAATGTTTTTATCACATTGACCTATGGTGGCGAAAAATCGGCATAACAAAAAACCTACCCTGTAAAAAACAAAATCCCCAACATCATCCCCGCAATATCATGCTTTCTCCGTTCCGAAAACGTATGATGCAGCCATTCCGCACGCGCATTTATCTCTAAAATAGAAGCATGCTGATAAGGATCTCCCTGGTAATCCATTGTCATAATATCCAGACCGAAATATGGGGTTTTCAGATAGTCAACCAGTTTGGCAACCCAGTTGTGGTAAGCGGGATGGATTTCATCGGTTACATCCGTAGCAATACCTCCCTGAGCCATATTCGAGACGTATTTTAAGCGGATTTTTCGATCTTCTTCCGGAATGTCCTCGAGCCCGATTTTTTGTTGTTTCAATAAAGCCTGGGTAGTCTCAGTAATTTCCAGTTTATTCCCGGGGTTTTGGGTTTTCATTACTTCGCGTCGCTGGTCGATTAATTCACTAAGGGTGTTTTTCCCATTGCCGATGACGAAGGCTGGTTCGCGGATACAGGCCGCAACAATTTTTCCTCCTATAACGTGAATGCGAAGGTCAACGCCTTCGACTTGTTCTTCCAGAAGGAATTGGTGGTCGAGGTGGTGGTAGGTTTGGTAATAATCGAGGATCATTTCCAGGTTGCGGATTTCGGTTACGACTCCTTCTCCGTTGGTACCGTCGACGGGTTTGCAAACGTAGGTTTTTCCTTTTTGGAAGAAGGTTTTCAGGTCCGGGTCGGCTGGGTTTGTGAAAACGGCGGTTTTGGGATATGGGATACCAAGGTCCTGATAGGCATATTTGGTGAGTTGTTTGTTGTCGCAATAGAATTGACTACGGACGTTGATCCAGGAGGTCGGTACACCTTCCATGACTAGTTCTGAAATACCATTGTATTCCAGAATGGTGGCGGGTTTTTGCAGGAGCTGACTGAGGTCAGTTGTTTTTATGCCTTGGGCTTTTGCTTTTTGGATGAGGATTTGATGCTGTAGCATGATTGTTTTTTAGTTTTATTTCCCCTTTTTTTAGAAAAAGGGCAGGAAAAAATCGGGGAATTTATATATCCTCCACCATCCGAAAAAACAACTCCGCCACCGGTATCCCCAATTCCTCCACAAAGTCATAATAGATCCCTGGCGAATTATTCACATCAACGACTTTGTAACCTTCATTCGTCTTAATGAAATCCAGCCCAAAACAGTTTCCGCTGAGTATTTCTCCGATTTTGATGGAAATCCCTTCGATTTCGGGATCGGGTTTTACATAAATGGTTTCTCCACCGAGACTTTCTTCGTCGTACACTTTCCAGCCGGCAATTTTACTGCTTTTCTTTCGGAAACCGTATAAAACCGTTCCATTTAACACAGTGATTCCCGTCCATTCATTCAGATCATTTGGATAAAATTTTTCCAGGTAATAATGCTTTTGAGAATGATATTCTGCAGTATCGCGAAATTGTTCGTAACTGTCCAGTTTCACAATTCCCTGGCCAAATGACGACCGGCGAGGTTTTAGCAGAAAAGAATGATCCTCAAATAATGGACGCAACAGGTGTTTATTCTCCGGGCTGACCAGATATATATCAGGCACCGGAATCCCGTATGCTGACAATACACTAAGCGCAAGAAATTTGTCCGTCGAAATGCTGTAAAAGGAATGGGAATGAGAGACATTCACTGACATTTCCAATACCCGCAAAACTTCTAAATGATAACTGTCCCGGCTTCGATCAATCATTCCTATCCAGACAAAATGATCCAGATCGCTGAGACAAAAATCGTCAATATAAACTTGGTGGTTTTTGATGATGGCTCGCCGGAAATCGAGGTTTTCGTAAATCTCGAAGTTTTTGGCATTGAGGTATTCGATAAAACGGCGGTAAAGTCTCGCATCAATATGAGCTGGATTTTTTAGGGTAATAGATTGATTGAGATCGGTCCTTGGGGGAATCCAAAGACCGATGGTTTGTTTTTTTTGCATTTCGTCAAATATTGTGGTTTGAATCGCTGTAGAGACGCGATTGTTGTTGCGATACTGTAGAGACGCGATTAATCGCGTCTCTACAGAGCTAGCCGAAACCCCGCATGCTGGAAAAAATGGCGCCTAAACCACAAACGATAATATTTCGAAGCACCTGTACCAGTCGTAGTCCATGCTCCGCCAGCCATCATACCGTGATCTTCGTCCATATAAGGAGCCGAGAAATCAGCATACCAGGGATGAATCTTAAACCCGGACAGGGAATAAAAATCATCGTTCAGCCAGTCCCATACATTACCGTAGATATCGTTGAAACCAGAAGCAGTCTGACCTTTTTTCATAAAACCAACTGGTGTAGGCGAACCATAAGCATAGTCGAGATTATGGTCATTGGTGAATAAGGGATCGTCGCTTTCCTGCGTTCCTTCACGAGCGATTATGAGGAATTCTGCTTCGGAAAGCAAACGAGATCCATCGTTTTTCCAGTTGCAATAAGCCTGCGCTTCGTGTGCATTGATTTCCACGGGCCAATCCAGTGGCATGTCCATTTCGTCAAACATCGCGCGATACACAAAACCTTCTCCCTGAGGCACCCAGAATTTAGGATGAGAAGTTTCTGTTCGTGTTAACCAGTCCCAGCCTTCAGAAGACCATAATTCTTCCTTTTTATATCCACCGGCTTTGACAAATTCAGCAAATTCAGCGTTGGTGATCAGGTTTTGAGTGGCTTTGAAGGGTTTTACTTCGACGGTTAATGTGCCGAATTCATTATCCCATCCATAAATATCTGAATCATCAGGTTTGCCAAAAGTAATCGTTCCTCCCGCCATGGAAATCCATTTGGTTTCAGGAGCAGAGCCGGAAGAAGGCGCATATTCCCAGCCTTCGGGTTTTTCCACCAAATTAGCATCCAACTGGCGAATGAGTACTGAAGAGGTTTCAAAGTGAATTCGATCATGCTCCATCCCCATCAATAAAGCCCAAAGCGGATGTTCCTGAGTAATGGGCAGATTTGTCAAATCAGCTTCCTCAATCGCTTTATAGACAATTTGATAAATCGTTTTCCTGTATTCTCTGACTTCATTGACTGTCGGCCAGTAGCTGGAAACTTCCAGATTCTCTGGCAAATTGGGATCAACGCCTACTGCAAATAGGTGATCCCAGTTCTCATGCACTCCTTTATCTATTAAGCCTGCCAAACGAAGTTTATTAATGTAAAAAGCCGCCGTATGACCCAGATAAAAAATCAGGGGATTGCGGAGGGGATCAGGTGTCTGATACAGGGTCTCATCAGATTTGATAGATGAGAACAACATTTCATACAGTTCCCAGGTATTGTCGAAATAGTTTTTCAGGTCTTCCCGGGTCAATTGGTCGATTCGGGGTGGTTTTAAGCTTTTTAGCTTTAATTGAGGATCTACTGTATTCATTTTATAAAATAATTAGTCGGGGAAATAGTCATATTTCCTGATTAATGTTGCTTCTATTATTGTTAGTGTGATTGAATTCTAATGGGTAGTCAATATAGCGATAATTACAAATGCCTGAAATGACAAATGCAATTAATATAAGTTAAGGCAAAGTTTTTTGGTTAGAAGGGTCAGATATTGGATAATTTGGAACAGATGCTGTTTTTCTAATCTATTATTTTACCATAATAAAGATTATCACGACTGATTTATTATCTGCCTAAAGACCTTCCAGGTTTTGAAAACCTGGAAGGTCTAAAGTGAAAGAAAATCAGTCGTGATAATGATTAATA
>JAGQVA010000239.1 GCA_020438265.1 Bacteroidota bacterium | reverse complement strand
GATCTTCAATAGACCCTTCGACTTCGCTCAGGGTGACAACAAGCCTTGAGAAAATGAATGATTCATTACTGATAAAATAACCATGTTCAAATGGAAAACCATACTGAGAGACCTTCTGATCTTTCTGTTAATCGGAACGATTATCAGTATCATATTTGAAGGTGGAAAACTTTCCCTGGAACCTGGTTTCTTATGGAACATCGTCTACAGTTCGATCCTGTGTTATCTTCTTGCTATGGGAAATACCCTGATTTTTATTCAACTGGATCAGCGAATTTCCTGGGTGGCGGAACCTGTAAAAAGACTGCTGATTCAATTTCTGTCTCACACCTTTTACTCGGGAGCTGTCATTTTTATTCTGAATATTCTGCTATTGTTATTTGTATATCCTGAAGCTTATGCAGAAGGGAATTTTTCCGCTCATTTAAAAAGCAATCTGATTGTTGGGCTGATCATCACCATATTTGTGCTTTTGGTTATTCAGGGAGAGCGTTTTTTTGATAATTGGAAAATCTCCCTAATTCGTGCCGAAAGGCTGGAAAAGGAAAAAGCGCTCACGCGTTATCAGGCGCTGCGGGCACAGGTAAATCCCCACTTTTTGTTTAATAGCCTCAATACCCTTTCCGGACTGATTACGCAGGACCCGGTGTTGGCGGATCGATATCTGGGCAAATTATCTGAGGTGTACCGATATGTGCTGGCGAATCAGGAAAAAGAGGCCATTCGTCTGGAGGAAGAACTCGAATTTATCAAAGCGTATGTATACCTCCTCAATATTCGGTATAATGATCAGATTTCATGTGAGATATCTTATTCCGAAGGCCGTAATGATTTTTTTATCATTCCCTTAGGTTTGCAAATTCTGGTTGAAAATGTCATTAAACACAATCGAATTTCTGAAAAGGAACCTTTAATCATAGAGATTACGATTGCCAATACTTTTCTTACAGTTAAAAATGAGAAACGCCTTCGTTCCCAAACTTCTTCCTCTTTAGGCAAAGGATTGGATAATCTGAAAGAAAGATATAAATACCTGAGTAGCCGAAATGTGGAAATCAAAGAAACAGAAGCTGAATTTGTCGTAAAAATCCCTTTATTGGAACATGAAGATAGTCATCATTGAAGATGAAAAAATAGCGGCTGTGAAGCTGGAAAACATGGTACGGACTTATGATCCTTCCATCGAAATTCTGGCAATTCTGAAATCTGTGGAGGAATCGGTAGACTGGTTTCGTAAAAATCCTCCTCCAGACCTGATTTTACTGGATATTCATCTGGGAGATGGATATTCCTTTGAGATCTTTGAGCAGATTTCACTGCAAAGTTTTATCATATTCACGACGGCTTTTGATCAGTATCTGATGAAGGCTTTTAAGCTGAACAGCGTGGATTATCTTCTCAAACCCATTCAGAGTGAAGCGCTCAGTCAGGCTTTGGATAAGTTTAAACAATTTTACCTGAAACAAGAGCCCGCCCTGACTGATCAGTTAACATCATTACTCAAAAATATGAGACCGGTTTATACTGATGTCAAGAGTCGGTTTGTGGTTCGGATAGGAGAGAAAATCAAGTCAATTGAAACAGGTCGGATTTTGTATTTCTACGCAGAGGAGAAAGTTGTATTTCTCAAAGATGATGGTGGTCGTAAGTATATTATTGATTATACTCTGGACCAATTAGAAGGACTCCTTGACCCCCGGCGTTTTTTTCGGCTCAATCGAAAATATCTTGTCCAGATTCAGGCAATTGAAGAAGCGCGCCCTTATTTTGGTGGTCGCCTATCTATTCGGCTTAATCACTGTGAAGATCCCAAAATCATTGTTTCCCGCGAAAAAACGCATCCTTTTAAGGACTGGATGGGAATGTAATGGAAGGAAAATTTAGTCCCGGTCATATCCCCGTAAATTTATTCTGTGTTTTCGTAATAAATAAGGTCCAAACTTTAGTTTGAGTGATCGGTGGCAGGGTTGTTGTATATTCCATAGGGAAAACAATCCGATTTTGTAATATTTTTATTCTTATTGTATTTAAATGAAAAATTAGCAAAGGAAGCATGAAAGAATTTCAGCGCAGAGGCACTTAAATTCGCGTTTTTTGAGGTTTTATGCCAAATAGAAACAACCGGACTGAGGCCTTTTTTGGACAGTTGTATCAATCGTTCATCCTCTGATTTTATCTGCTCAGTATGTAAAATTGACCATTTAAGAATAAAATGAAAGCCAAATATTGGATAACAGGCTTAAACTCAATGTGGTAGAGGGAAGGAGTTCCGGTTTATTGCGATTATTAGAAATACTATGTAAGTTTGTACTACGATTAGCATTATTTTTGCGTCTAATTTCGTCAAGTCAAGGGTTTTAGTCCCTTTTCCCATCTACCCAGCAACACTTTTTTTATTAAGGTGGTTTAAGACTGCTGAATTCATCTGCTTATGTAATTATTTGGAAATTGCCTGATCTGCCTGTGGTAGAACTGTTTAAGTAAGATTAAACAATAGCCAGAGGGAATTAGGAATTGATTGTTTTGCCTTGATAGGCTTTTCTTGATAGGCTTTTGGTGGCATTGTTAACTTGTTTAGGTTTAGGTTATGAGAACTTTTTTACGTTGTCGGTCCAAGTGGGACAAGCTCTTATTTATTGGGATCTGGCTCCTTGCATTATTCCCTTCTACGATGAAGGCACAGCCTTACATCGACTCTGTTTGTGTGTTGACAGATTATGCAACAAACAACGCACACGCGATTTATTTGGATTTATTACCCGGTACTAACAGTCGGAAATTTTTGTTTGACGCCAATGGCGGTCAAATGATTGTCTACAGCGACAGCAGTATCCACATTACCGGACGGGTTGTTCACGCGGTGAACCCTACCTGGCAGTGGGATATCAATATGTGGCTGATCAATCAAAAAGATTATCAGACCTGGGATTCACTGGGTAGAAAAGCAAAACGGGGGGCGGCTCCTTTTAATCTGTTTCACGCCAGTAAGGTGAACTTTGATTTTTATGAGCTGGATAGTACCCGTACTTATCTTTCCGGAGTTCCTGGTACATTCTTTAATGGAGATACCTTATTCCTGACTCACATGCCTGCGAGCCTTGAGTTTGGATTCCAGCGCGGAGTTGCTGCTAACGGCCATACGGCTGATTATGGCATGTCCGGATGGTTTTTCTTTAATGGAAGTTATTCTGGAATGGGAGACCTGAACGTGAATATTTCATGTGCTCCACCAGTTTGTGATGTGGCAATCGATTCTGTGGTTACAACTTGTCTGACTGATTCTACTTTTGGATTGGCAGTATCAGTTAGTGGAACCGGATCTGATTTGGAAATCACTGATAATCAGGGATCTGCTCCTTTATCTGGCTTAAGTGCCGGGACTTATAATCTCGGTCCGTATTCAAATAACACTTCTGTAAATGTGTTTGCATCCAACACCCTGATTTTTGCTTGTGTGGATTCTGCCGGACCATTTACTGAAGATTGTACTCCTCCCTGTGAAGTGAGCATTGATTCTATTGAGGCAGTTTGTATCTCAGACACTACGTTTGAAATCGTAGTAAACCTGGGTGGTCCTGGTACCAATTATGAACTGACTGATGATCAGGGTTCTGCGCCATTAAGTGGCTTAAGCGCAGGAACCTATGTGATGGGACCTTACGCCAATAATTTAGTTGTTACAGTCATCGCGACTGACCTTAACCTTACTGCTTGTGCAGATACAGCTGCACCTCTTACTTTATACTGTTCATCCTGCAACCTGAATATTGACTCAATCGCAGCGGTTTGTTCGACTGATTCAACTTTTGATGTAGTCGTTATGATAAGCGGATCCAGTGGTGGATATGAACTGGGCGACAACCAGGGTTCTCCTTTATTGACTGGCTTGAGTGCAGGTACTTATACTTTTGGTCCTTATGCAAATAATACCAATGTATTCATTTACGCTAATGATGCGAATCTTACTGCCTGTGTTGATACTGCCGGACCCGTAACTCAGGATTGTACTCCTGTTATTAACTGTGAGGCAAGTCTTGATTCAGTGGTTGCTGTCTGTACTTCAGATTCTACCTTTGAACTGATTGTTCAATTCGGAGGAACCGGAATCAATTATGAATTGACCGATAATCAGGGATCTGCACCTCTGAGTGGCTTGAGTGCCGGTATTTACAATCTGGGACCCTATCCCAATAATGCGAATGTCGTTGTTACAGTTACTGATCTTGACCTGACTGCTTGTGCTGATACTGCAGGTCCATTCACACTTTACTGTGCAACCTGTGATGTAAATATCGATTCAATCTCAACGGTTTGTCTGACTGATTCAACTTTTGAGGTCGTGGTAACTCTCACTGGTGCTGGAAGCAATTACAGCCTGCTGGACAATCTGGGATCAACTCCACTGACTGGCCTGAACGCAGGTACTTACAACCTGGGACCTTATGCCAATAATGCAAGTGTGATTGTATTCGCAGTAGATACCAATCTGGTTGCCTGTGTAGATTCAGCCGGACCAGTTACAAAAGATTGTTCACCACAGCCAGTTTGTGATGTGAATATCGATAGTGTGGCTCCTAACTGTTTGTCAGACTCTACATTTGAAGTGATTGTAACAATTAGCGGAATGGCTCCTTTTTATACAATCAGTGATGATGCAGGTTCAGCTCCGGTTACAGTGCCAGGCGCAGGTACCTACAATTATGGTACTTATAGCAGTGATTCGACTGTAAATATCTTTGTCAATGATACTTCCATTGCAAATTGTGGGGATTCATTCGGTCCGGTTTCTGAAGCTTGCGACTGTGATGTTCAGATAGATACCATCTTCGCATTGTGTATCAGTCCTGACTCATTTAATATCGTTATTGCGATTAGCGGATTTGGAGATAACTATCAGATTGAAGATAGCGAAGGGAATCTTCCTTTGACCGGATTGACTGCTGGAACATATTTCCTCGGACCATACTTTAACAGTACTGATGTTTTCGTAACTGTTTCAGATCCGACTTTCCCGGGATGTGTTAGCTTTGACGGACCTTACACAGCTGATTGTACTCCGGTTCAGTTTTGCGCTGTAGACATAGACACAGCGTTTGCCATCTGTACTGGTCCCGGCACATTTGAATTGAGTGTAACCTTTACTGGATTATTTCCTGGATCATATCAAATTTCCGATAATCTGGGAACACCTCCATTGGGTGGTCTGAGTTCAGGAACTTATAGCTATGGAAACTATTCTAATGGAGATTCGGTTACAATTTATGTAGTTGACACCACTCTCTTCATTTTTTGTGCGGATTCTGTATCCAAGTTGAGTGCTGAATGTGGACCTAGTCCTTTCCCAATTAAATGGGATATCAGTAAGTTTTACCCGAATCCGACATTAGGAAAATCTTACCTTGATATAGTGATACCATACAATAGTAAGATAGATTGGGTAATGTTGGATAGCTATGGAAACAGAATCGCAGATGGAAAAGAGCCGATGAATTTCGGGGAGAATACAATGTCATTCAAAACTGCAACACTGGCCTCTGGCTTATATATCGTAGAACTCTATCACATGGGGTCATTCCTGGCGGCGAGAAAACTCATCGTCATTCACTAAACCTAAACTGATTTTACCTGCTCAGGCAGATAAAACCAGCCGACAATTAAGGAGACTATCTCAGCATTGAGATAGTCTCTTTTTCTTTTTACCTTTGGCTATTGGCCTTTAGCTGTTGGCTGTTGGCTATTGGCCAAAAGCTAAGAGCTAAATGCTAACAGCCAACATCCAAACAGTTACAAAAAATTTATGAAAACAGCATTTTTGCTTCTATTTCCATTGATTGTCAGTATTTCTTCGGGAAATTTTTCTTCAATTTCTCCTTCTGAAGAAACGGTTTTTATCCCTTATCAGGATCATCTCGAAGAGGTTGACGGAGAAAAAATCTACAAAAAAAAATGTAAATGGTGTCACGGGCGCGAAGGAGATAAAACCAAAAAAAACGTAGCTTCTCTCGTAAAATCGCAATTAATGGACGATGAAAAGACAGATGTTGTAAGAAATGGAAGGGGAAGCATGCCACCATTTGGTGAAATGTTAAATGAAGCAGAAATAGATGCTGTAATAACTTATATTGGTACTTTTGCCAGGCCTTAACATCGACTTTCATTTTTCTTTATGAAATCACGAAAGATTCAGGATCTTAATCGTTACCTGATTCATGTCCGCTTTCTCAGTTTTTATGTAGTGCGGATTCATGATCAGGTTTTTGCCATTGACCCCAAAGGGTTGACTTTAATCCGGTTTGTGGAGGCAATTCTTAATACGACTGAAGATCAAAAAACGGGCAATTCTCCCTTATTCCATCTGAATACCAAAAGTGATTTCCTGCAATTTTTCAATATCTCCAGTCAGGATCTTTATCCCATTGATAAAGAACTGATGAACCGGATTGGGTATGCCATCAAAAAACTGGAGTACTGGCACTATAAGCAGGAAGTTGATGAGGTATTTCCCGGTAAATCTCAAAGCATTAATGAGCATACCGTTCGGCAATGGAATGATCAGTTTGATCAGTGGAAAATATGGCTTAAAAACACAAACATTCACGCTCCAACCAGCCCGGTTGAGTATTTTGTGAATGAAGAGACCTGGGCCGGGCATGAGGCTTTTCTGATAGCAGGAAAATTTCCCCGGGATTATATCTCCTATTTGAAATTCCTGTTTTGGTACAAAAGAGAGGATCATTTTGAGCAGGTATTGACTCATTTGATCGAAGCATATCATATTTTTTACCAGCGTGAGCTTGTATTTCATAATGTCGAACCACAAATTCAGGCCCTGAAATACGTTTTGGGTTTTCTTGATCAGATGCCTGAAGGTGCTGATGAGAATTCTTTACATTATCTCAGAGAAAAAATTCATGGACGACCTTACCTTCAGAACCTGGCTTTGATTAGAAGGCGAATTATCCGGGATATTTTCACAGAAATTCCTGAAGGATTTGACCGCTGGCTGGAACTGATCAAACGGGATCAGAACGTCTTTCAAGATCTGGAGAAAAAACTAAGAGGGTATCATCGGCCTCAGATGAATAAAGACAAGGAGCGTTTATTTATTCGCAAAATGATC
Organism: Bacteroidota bacterium; assembly: GCA_020438265.1. Classification (GTDB taxonomy): domain Bacteria; phylum Bacteroidota; class Bacteroidia; order J057; family J057; genus JAGQVA01. Next base: position 397 of record JAGQVA010000239.1, on the reverse strand, counting down.
GCCCTGAACGCCCGAAAAGAACCTGTCGTCTTTTCGGAAAAAATGATTGAAAATATTAGCGAAAAGCTGAAGCCAATTCCGTTAAAAGTCCTGATAGAGATTCAAAATCCCGAGGATTTTCAATATGTTCTGGAACATTATCAATCCAATGCAACTGGCGTACTGGAAGACGAAGTAAAACTCATGAACCTGGGTGCAAGTGCCACGCAGGTACAAACCTTGAGCGCATTGCCTTATGGATTGTCATCATTGATTAAGAACATTCACGTTGTGCCTCTGGTTGCGGGTTATATTGATCTGGTTCAGTCATTGTCTATTTCTGAAAAGAAAAAAAAGGAGATCATCAGAGAAATCGATATTGAGGATTTTCTGAATTTTGACCCAAAGGCAGAAAGAA
>JAGQVA010000022.1 GCA_020438265.1 Bacteroidota bacterium | reverse complement strand
CAATCTGTGGGAGATATTAAGTGTATCTAAAAAGTGTACTGTAGAAAAAAATATAACACAGAGGCACGAAGACACAGGGAAAGAATTTAGTTCCAATCCTCTGTGTCTCAGTGCCTCCGTGTTTTTCTTAAAATTAGAGCCTCAATTAGTACTTCACAATCCGCTGGCTTAATCTTCTTCCATCTGCATGTTTCACCATGAGGATATAAGTCCCCTGAGGTAAATGCCTAATACTCATGCGTTCGGTAATCTGGTTGATTGATTGACGATACAACCGCTGTCCCTGCATGCTATAAAGTGTAAGCTCCGTTTTTCCCAAATACTCTGGTTCAATCTCTATATTCACAAAATCGGTAGATGGATTGGGATAAACTTTGATTGTTTGTGGATCAAGCAGGTCTTCCGCTGCGTCTGGATTTTCTTCTACTTCTTCATAAATGGTAATGTCCTGAATGCAACCCCAGAAGGTTTTTCCATTTGAGAAATCCGAGACGCTAAAGTTCTTATCACCAAAGTCCATTAGGTCAAAACTGACTTCACATGCTTGTAATGAATCGATAAATAACCAGGCTTTCTGAGAATCTCTGCTGTATGAAAGGGTGAAATGATGCCATTCATTAGGCGTATATGTTACTCCACAGTTCAAAATATTGGCGTTATTATACTTCACCTCAATAGTGCTGTCTGCTTTGAGGTATACACCCAGCCAGCGGCCTAAATTGCCTCCCATAATAACTGGTTGCTCAATTGCTACCGGTGTATTAAATCGACCGCTAATGGCGAATCTGTCAAAATCGAGGTCTGAAAGGGTAGGGGTAGCAATATTGCTGGTGGAGTATCTTCCATCTGAACACGCGCCTCCCACCAAAAAGGAGTTTTCCAGTTTAACAGGATCATAATTTCCTGTTGCATCTTCAGTATCTCTTAATAAGGGATAATGAGCAATCTCACTCCCCAGGGTGTCTGCATCGTAAATCTTCAGATCCTGAATCGTTCCTCTGAAAGTCTGACCAGAACTAAAATTGGTAACCGAAAAATTCCTGTCTTCACCGTGGTTAATGGTAAAAGCCTCATTGACGATTTGGACCTCATCAAAATAGACTTTCCCGACACTACCATTATAAGACATGGTCACTTTATGCCAGTCTCCGGGTTTGTACTTTGTCGTGGTATTGACTGTTATTCCATTATTATAACGCATGGAAACAGTCGTATCATTATTCAGGAAAAAACCCATCCAGCGGAATAAGTTGCCACCAACCAGAACTGGTTTATGTTGAATATTTCCCGCTTTGAACTTAAAGCTAACAGCGAAATTATTCAGATCCAGCGAATCAATTTTGGGTGTGCCAATATTGGATCCATACTCTGGCAGCCCATTACCCAAATAAATTCCGTTGGCATAAGCCCCACCAATAAAGGTCGTATTAATCAGGTTCATATTATTCTGATTACCAGTAACATCTTCGCCATTAAATAGCATAGGAAAATGAGCAAGCAGACTGTCACCTGTGTGGCTGTCGTAGATTTTTAAATCTCTTATTACGCCTTTATAGGTTTTCCCTCTTGATTGATCCGTAACCTGTAATGCAGCGTCTCCTCCGTGTATAATAGAAAACGGGTGGCTGATAATTTCCACTCCATCATAAAATAGTTTCCCCTCAGTACTGTCATAAGTAACAACGATTTCATGCCACTTGTTTAATTCGTATTTTACAGTACTGGAAGCAAAAAAAGAATTATTATACTTCAATGCGAGCGTACTGTCAGGTCGGAGATATGCACCAATCCAGCGATATATCGGGCCTCCCATAATCACCGGAGCATCCTGATAAGTATTGGTTTTAAACCAGACGGAAAACTTAAACGAGTTAAAATTCAACCCATTTGCACCCGCAACGGCGCGGCTGCCATTAATAGAGACTGATGTAATTCTGAGGCCTGTTGTATACATCCCCCGGTCCAAAGGCGCAAGTGTGGTAATGATTGAGTCATAATTGCCAATTGTGTCATTTGTATTTTCCAGTAAAGGGTAAACCGCACTGGCTTTAAGATCCTCAAATTGTCCAAAAACAAATGATACCTGAAAGATTAGAAATAAGATTGTCAGAAAAATAATGTGATGGTTGTTGGTGTTTACTTTATTCATTCTTATGAGAAAAATTAAAATGTTAGGTATAAACTTTTTGTGTATTTTCTCAATAAGACGAAGAGGTTAATTTTACATGAACCCGGAATATAAGAAATTTTGCAAAAAAATTGGGATTGATCAAAATGTAATGCTATAATTCGCCAGTTTAACGCAAATAAATCAAATCCCAAGTGACTTTGGTCATTTAACGGGAAGTCTTCTATTTATTAATTAATGGCCTGATTGAAGAGAGTTTTTTAGGATAACAAAATTCTGTGTCAAGTTTACTAGTAGATTACCCGTGTTGAATTATCTGTGTTTTTGACAATTTTTTTTAAAATATTGCCTCCTCAAAAGATGTTACTTATCAAAAAGACCCTTAATTAAATAGTTTGAATAAAACAGCTCATACCCTCTATATTTCTGCCATGACAGCTATTGTAGTTGTCGTCACCATTTATCTGATCTACACTGGCATAACGTACTATCAACAACCACTGGAGGAGCGATTTTACCATCCTCAGCACGATTGGTTTAAACCTAGTGGTGCTTATGGCCATGGTCTGGGGATCATTGGGACGTTGATGATATTATTTGGAGTCGGAATCTATATTGCACGAAAGCGGTATAATTTTATGGCTCGAAAGATTCGATTGAAATATTTACTTGAATTTCACATTTTCTTGTGTACTTTGGGCCCGATTCTGGTGTTGTTTCACACTGCGTTCAAGTTTGGCGGCATCGTATCAGTAGCTTTTTGGAGTATGGTGGCCGTGGTATTGAGTGGGGTGATCGGGCGTTTTATCTATATTCAAATTCCCCGTACGATAGAAGGACGGGAGTTGAGTTTGAACGAGGTAAAAAACATGCAGACCGACCTTACTACAGAGCTTGCCAGGAAGTTTAGCCTGGAAGCAGAACTGGTCGAAACCATTACCGGGTACACCGATTCCGAAAATTCTTCTCCTCAAAAAAGCAGGTCAGGCTTGCGAAAAATGCTGAAAAGCAGAGGCTTACCCAGGCAGGATCGTACGGAGATTCTGCAGATGGTAAGCAATGAGATTTCCCTTTCCCGAAGAATTGCACGGCTTCAGACCATGCAAAAACTATTTAAATACTGGCATGTCGCTCACTTACCATTTGCACTGGTAATGTTGATTATTGTGATCCTGCACATCGGGGTTACATTGGCTTTTGGTTATAAATGGATATTCTGATGGAATTAATGTTAGAGGAAATATTGATCTATGGTTTTGTGTTTTTGCTCTGTGGAATCATTGTCTTTTTTTATCTGCGCAAACAAAAAGTTACCTCTCAGGAGACGGAAAGAAAAGTCGCCAAAGCCAAAGAGGAAGGGCTTTTTGAACCCGTTTCGCTTCACCCATATATAGATTTGAATACCTGTATCGGGAGTGCTGCCTGCATAGCAGACTGTCCGGAAAAAGATATTTTGGGTATTGTAGATGGCAAAGCAACGGTCATAAACGCATCCAATTGTGTGGGACATGGAGCCTGTTTTCATGCCTGCCCGGTAGAGGCAATTTCGCTGCGAATTGGTACGGAGAAAAGAGGTGTCGATTTGCCTCATGTCAATCAGAATTTTGAATCAAATATCCGGGGAATGTATATCGCCGGAGAGTTGGGAGGAATGGGACTGATTAAAAACAGTGTAGAACAGGGGCAGCAGGCGGTAGAAAACATGATTAAGGCTAAAAAGCCCAATAAAAATGGAGTGTTGGATTTGGTAGTTATAGGCGCTGGGCCTGCCGGGATTTCGGCCAGCCTGGAAGCAAAAAAGCAAGGATTTTCCTGTATTACCCTGGAACAGAATTCTTTGGGAGGCACAGTTTTTACCTTTCCCCGGTCCAAGATTGTGATGACTTCTCCCATGGATCTCCCACTTTACGGGAAAGCTAAACTATTTGAAACTTCCAAGGATGAATTGCTGGATTTGTGGAGAGATGTCATTGGGAAGAATAACCTGGATATCAGGGAAAATACAAAAGTGGAGAGTATTACGCCGCTTGCGGATGATACCTTTCGGATTGAAACAAATACGAAGGAGACGTTTATCAGCAATCATGTATTACTGGCGATTGGACGCAGAGGAAGTCCGCGAAAACTGGGCGTTCCGGGAGAAGATTCTGAAAAAGTCGCTTATCGGCTTTTGGAACCCGAACGCATCCATGATAAAAAAGTGATTGTCGTTGGGGGAGGAGATTCTGCAATTGAATCGGCCCTGTTACTGAAAGATCAAAATGAGGTAATTCTCTCTTACAGGAAAGATAAATTCTCTCGCCTCAAACCCAAAAACAAGGAGAAAATCCTTGCCGCAGAAATTGATGAATCACTGAAGGTTATGTACAATTCAAACCTGATTTCTATTGAGAAAGATTGTGTACTGATGAAGACAGACGATAATGATTCCGGATTAAAAATTGATAATGATCAGGTTTATATTTTTGCCGGTGGTGAAATGCCGACGCAATTCCTCCAAAAAGCAGGTATCGAAATTTCAAAGCGCTTTGGATATATTATGAAAAAACACAAATAAAAACACCTTGTATCGAATCCTGACAAATACCGTTCTGTTTACCCTTTTTTCCATCTCCCTGAGTTTCGGACAACTTTCCCCCGGGCCTTTGTCTCAGCCTCACGCGGAGCTGGAAGGAATCAGAAATTGTACCCTTTGCCATGATCTGGGAGATAAAGTCTCGGACCAAAAATGTCTGGATTGCCATAAGGAAATCCAATCCCTCCAAAAGGAAAAGAGAGGATATCACGCCAATCGGGAGGTGACCAGTAAAAATTGTTTTGACTGCCATAGCGAGCATCACGGGAGGAAGTTTGACATGGTGCGGTTTGATGAGGATAATTTTAATCATTTATTAACGGGTTATAAACTGGAAGGTCAGCACGAGGTGGTGGATTGTCGGAAGTGCCACAAACCCGATTATATTGCCGATTCTGATTTAAAAAAGAATACAGGTACTTTTCTGGGACTTGAACAGAAATGTGCCACCTGCCATGTCGATTATCATCAGAATACCCTTTCACAGGACTGTGCAGCCTGCCATAATGTTGAAGCCTTCAGACCCGCTCCAGGCTTTGACCATGATGATGCTGATTTTAAGCTAAGGGGCGCACATGAGAACGTGGATTGTGCTGAGTGTCATCAGGTTACGACCCGAAAAGGGAAAGAATTTCAACAGTTTACAGATATTGCTTTTAAAAGCTGTGTAGATTGTCATGACGATGCTCATGAAGGACGGATTTTTGGTGCCTGTACACAATGTCATAATGAAAATTCATTTTCCAATTTTATTGGTACAGGAAGATTTGATCATAATACCACTCTTTTTACGCTAAAAGGGAAGCACAAAACAATAGATTGTTTTAGTTGCCACGCAAAAAGAACCAATCCACTGACGGTCTTTCATGATAAACAAGGAATCAGTGAAAACCAGTGTGTGACCTGTCATGAGGATCAGCATAAAGGCAAATACGGTCAGGATTGCGCCAAATGTCATCAGGAGTCCAGTTTCCTGTCCCTGAAATCCATGAACTTTTTCGACCATAATGTTACAGACTATCCTTTGGTAGGACAGCATGTGTCTGTGGATTGTAAGCAGTGCCATAAAAAGCGGTTTTCTACTCCCATTGATTTTTCTGAATGTAAGAACTGTCATGAAGACTATCATCGTGGAGAATTTACCGAAAAAGGACGCACTCCGGATTGTGTGGAATGCCACTCCCTGGAACATGGGTTTGATTATAGTTTATTCACCCTGGAAGAGCATCAGAAGACAGATTTTCCACTTGAAGGGGCTCATTTTGCTACCCCCTGTTTTGCCTGTCATGTCGATGAAAAGACGGAGCGTTGGACTTTCCGCAATCTTGGATCTGATTGTAAAGATTGCCATCAGGATATCCATCGGGGACATATTACAGAGAAATATTATCCAAGGCAAAATTGTAAATCCTGCCATATAAATGAAGCCTGGTCTGAGGTGAACTTTGATCATAATCTTACAGACTGGCCACTGGACGGAAAGCACAAGGATGTGACATGTAGAGAATGTCATTTTGAAAAGTCCCATGATAATACTTCCTTTCTACAGTTTTTTAATAGCCTGAATGGGAAGTGTACAACCTGTCATGAAAATATTCATGGCGATGAGTTCGCGATCAATGGGGAAACTGACTGTAAGCGGTGTCATATCACCGAAAGCTGGTTTCCGGAAAGCTTTGATCATAGTCAAACAGATTTTCCTTTGGATGGGCGCCATGCAGAAGTTGCCTGTAAAGCCTGCCACGAGAAAACCGATGAGAAAGGACAGAAGGTAGTTATTTATCAAATAGAAAAATTTGCATGTATCGACTGTCATCAATAATACTGCTGCTTTTGGGTTATTCCGCTCTTTTTGCCCAATCCCAATCTCCTCATGGAGAAGAGTTGAAGCTGAATTGTTCTGAATGTCATAATTCCTCTGGATGGACAGTAAACTTTTCTGAGGTGAAATTTGACCATGGAACAACTGATTTTGAATTGGTTGGTGCCCACGGTCAGATCGATTGTAAATTGTGCCATTCCAGTATGATTTTTAGTGAAGCTCCTATGGAATGCGCTTCCTGTCATACAGATGTTCACAGTATGTCTGTGGGAGATGATTGTATTCGATGTCATACTCCCAAAGACTGGTTGGTAGAAAATATCCCGGATTTACATGAAGAAAATGGTTTTCCTCTCATCGGAGCTCATAGCAGCCTCAGTTGTGTGGAATGTCATTCCTCTGAGACGAATCTGAGATTTGACCGGATTGGCAATGAATGTATCAATTGCCACCGCGAGGAGTACGAATCGACTCAAAACCCCAACCACCAAAGTGCTGGCTATTCAACCAATTGTATTGATTGCCACAATCCTCTGGCCTTTGGCTGGGAGGCTGATGTGGTTACCCATGATTTTTTCCCATTGACCAAAGGTCATGATATTGAGGATTGTAGCCAGTGTCATACAACAGGTAATTTTGCGGATGCAGATCCTGCCTGTGTGAGTTGCCATCAAACGGATTTTAACCAAACGACCAGCCCAGACCATGAGGCATTAGGTTTCCCTGATGATTGTGCTGCCTGTCATACGACAGATCCGGGGTGGATGCCAGCTGAGTTCCCTGACCATGATGGATTATATTTTCCTATTTATAGTGGGAAGCATAAAGGCGAATGGAGTGAATGTACTGAATGCCATAACAACCCCAACGACTATTCAGATTTTACCTGTCTGACCTGTCATGTTGATCCTGAAACCAGTAATGAACACAACGGAATTTCCGGTTATGTATATGAAAGTAATGCTTGTTTGGTCTGTCACCCTGACGGAACTAAGGATGGAGCATTTGACCACAGTTCTACCAATTTCCCATTACTGGGTGAGCATATAGGTGTCAATTGTCTTGAATGCCATGCTAACGGTTATGTGGGAACGCCAACAGAATGTTTTTCCTGCCATCAAGATGATTATAATGCGGCTACAGACCCTGACCACGATGGTTTCCCAACGGATTGTGCTGCTTGTCATACCGAATCGGGTTGGTCTCCGGCTAATTTTGATCATAACCAGACCGACTTCCCATTGATGGGGCAGCATGTAAGTGTGAATTGCCTGGATTGCCATGCTAATGGGTACACGGGTACGCCTACGGATTGTTTTTCCTGTCATGAAAGCGATTATACTTCGTCCAATGATCCAGACCATAGTGATTTCCCGACGAATTGTGCTGCCTGTCATGATGAGTCAGGTTGGTCTCCGGCAAACTTTGATCATAATCAGACTGACTTCCCATTGATGGGACAACATGTAAGTGTCAATTGTCTGGATTGTCATGCCAACGGTTACACAGGAACTCCCACAGATTGTTTCTCCTGCCATGAGAGTGATTATACTTCGGCTAACGATCCTGACCATAGTGATTTTCCGACGAATTGTGCTGCCTGTCATGACGAATCAGGTTGGTCTCCGGCGAATTTCGATCATAACCAGACCAATTTCCCTTTAGTAGGCCAGCATGTGAGTGTCAATTGTGTTGATTGTCATACGAATGGTTACACTGGTACGCCTACGGATTGTTTCTCCTGTCATGAGGATGATTATACTTCAGCCAATGATCCAGACCATAGTGGTTTTCCAACAGATTGTGCGTCTTGTCATACAGAATCGGGCTGGACACCAGCGAATTTTGATCACAATCAAACCAACTTCCCGTTAGTAGGACAGCATGTGAGTGTCAATTGTGTCGACTGTCATGCGAATGGGTATTCAGGTACGCCAACAGATTGTTTCTCCTGTCATGAGAGTGATTATAATGCAGTGGTTGATCCGGATCATACCGGCCTTCCGCACGATTGTACACAATGTCATTCAGAATCGGGATGGTCTCCTTCGAGTTTTAACCACAACTCTACGAATTTCCCATTGGTTGGAAGCCATGTTGGGGAAAGTTGTAATTCCTGTCATACGAATGGTTATCAGGGGACACCTACAGATTGTTTTGCCTGTCATGCCAGCGACTATAACGGAACCAATAATCCCAACCACAGTGCTGCCCAGTTCCCGACAGATTGTGCTTCCTGTCATGATGAAACAGCCTGGACGCCTTCCAGTTTTGACCACGATGGAAATCATTTCCCAATTTATAGTGGAAAACATAAGAATGAGTGGAGTACTTGTAATGAGTGCCACCCGGACCCAACTAACTATATGGTCTTTACTTGCTTAACGTGTCATTTAGCTGGCTCAACCAATAATAAGCACAATGGTGTTTCGGGATATGTATATAATAGCAATGCATGCTTATCATGTCACCCGGATGGAAGTGAATAATGAGGAAATAATGAAGAAGATATTAGCCTTTATCGTTTTTACTGGCTTTATAATACTTGCTCTTGGACAAGATGGTAAGAAGACTTTAAGTGGGGAAGTAACTTATGTAACCTCACAAAGTGTTTATGTGAAATTTGAAAATACAGAGGATATTGAGGTGGGAAGTATGTTACAATTGGCATCTACCCAGACCCCTTGCCTCCTTGTTAAAAATAAATCAACTACTTCTTGTGTTTGTACTACGATCAGGTCATGTGAGGTAAAAAAAGGAGATAAAATCATTTTTACTCCAGAAAAAAAAGCAGAGCCTCAACAAACTGAAACGGTAGACCAGCAAGAAGAGACTGAGGAAGCAGATTTGTCTGAAACGACGGAACCTTTATTTAAGGAACGGATCAGAGGCCGCTTTTCCGTTTCGGGATATAACCTTATGTCCAGCGACCGGGATAATCGTTATCGCCTGATGTCCCGGCTTTCATTGAATGCTCAGAACATCAATAATTCGAGGTTTTCCTTTGAAACCTATCTTAATTACAGAAAGATTTTTTTACCTGATACGAGCAAGTTTTCTCCCCAAACGACCTATTTTAATGTATATAACCTGGCGCTGACCTATGATATTGACCCCGGGTTTTCGGTGACAATAGGGCGAAAAATTAACCCGAAAACAGCTTCTCTTGGGGCCATTGACGGTTTACAGGCTGAAAAGAACTTCGGTAAAGCTTATGTCGGAGGAATGGTCGGCTTCAGGCCTGATATCGTGAATTTCGGCTTTAATCCCAATCTGCTTGAATACGGAGGATATGTAGGAGCTAATACTGATGAGAAGGCTTTCCGTAGCCAAACGACCCTGGGATTTATCGAACAACGAAATCAGGGGAATATAGACCGGCGTTATGCCTACTTGCAGCATTCCAGTACGATTTCCCGGAATCTCCATTTGTTTTCATCCCTGGAGATGGATGTTTTCAGTAAGGTAAATGGAGAAGTTACCAATGAGATTCGTATCCCCAATTTATTTGTTTCGGGAAGATACCGGTTTGGCCGCAAAATGGACCTGACGCTTTCTTATGATTCCCGCAAGCGAATTCTGTATTACGAAACTTTCCAGACGGAAATCGAAAGGCTGTTGGACGACGACCTTGCCCGTCAGGGAATCAGAGCCCGGCTGAATTTCAGACCGGTTAAATACCTGCTTACCGGAGTGAGTTATAGCAAACGCTTCCAGAGCGATTTTGATAATAAATCCGATAATATCTATGGTTACGCGACTTTATCGAAAGTACCTGGTATTGGCGGTCGTTTGATGGCGTCTTACAATATGAATGTCTCTAATTACCTGACCAGTAATATTGCTTCACTGAGATACTCCCGGTCTTTATCAAAAAAACTGGATGGTGATTTTTATTACCGGATCGTCAAATACACCTATTTAAATAGCCAGAATGGTCTTTGGCAACATTATATGGGCACCAGTCTTTCCTATACGATTAGCAGGAAACTGGCCTTGAATCTCTCTGGAGATTTCAACAACTTTATTGAGGAAAATAATATTAGAATCTATGTCAGAGTTATCCGAAGGTTCTATGAAAAAAAGAAATAGTATGAGTAGCAATATCAAAATATCATTAATCATATTTTTAGGGATTTCATTATTCGCTTGTGGTGATAGTCCCAAAGTGATAGAATCCTCTAATAAACCTGGGGAAAAAGGGCAAGCAACAGGAATTTTTTCTTCCGGAGGCTCAGATGCTCAAAACACAAACCCTCATTCTCCTTCTGCCAATCCTGATCCCAATTCTGCTTTTGGGGAGGAATTGCATAAGGTTGTGGTGAATGAAATTCTGCCCGCTAACCGATATGTTTATCTGAATGTACGTGAAGGAAATGAAGATTTTTGGATTGCTACCCGCAAGCAGGAAGTTGTGAAAGGAGGGACCTATTATTACCAGGGAGGATTATTAAAAACCGATTTCGAGAGTCAGGAGTATAACCGGACTTTTGATAAGATATTTTTGGTTTCCAAACTGGTCGCAGAAAATCATGGCGGTAGCCGTGGAACGCCAGAAAATTCACTGTTATCCCCGACAGATCTTCCCAATAATACACCCTTAGTTGCTGTAGCTGTTCAAAAAGAAGGTTCAATTAAAATTGCTGATCTGGTTAAAAATCCCCAGCAATATGCCGGAAAAACAGTTCAGATTAGCGGGAAATGTGTAAAAGTGAATCCTAATATTATGGGCCGCCACTGGATTCATCTTCAGGATGGCAGCAAAGATGATTATGATCTGGTAGTAACTTCATCTTCATTTGTGAATGAGGGGCAGATCGTTACTATGCAGGCCATGGTAAGCGTTAATAAAGATTTTGGGGCCGGGTATTCTTATGATTTGATTCTGGAAAACGGACAGGTCATTCCCTAGCCAAACATATCCTTCTTCCAAAGGAGAAATGCCTGCTATGCCTGGGCAGCCGTTGAGGTTCTGCCGTGCCTATCAATTTTAAGAAAAACACGGGGACGCAGAGACACAGGAGGATTGATAATCAATCCTTTCTCTCCGTATCTCAGCGCCTCCGTGTTGAATTTTTATCCTCAGGGCTTCTATCTACTCCTTTTATACAGACGCTGGAGCAGCCTCACATTGATTCGGTAGATTTTTTCCTGATTAAAAAATGACACTTCTCCTGTCAAGCTGAACACCAGCTTTTTGTTAATATTATATGAAAGAAATGTGCCCAGGTAATTTTGGCCCAAAGAATTATTACTGATCAGGTAATTATAATGTACGAACCTATAATAAAAATCTGAATATAGCTTATCCTTAATCAGGTACCGAGAGTGTTTAATCGATAAGATCGTGCTTTCGAGGTAATTGGAGACGTTAATATTATAGGATAAGGAAAGCCGGCCACCTATATTGGGAATTTGGGTCAGGGTTACAAAACCATTTATATTATCAGATTTGTTTTGCATATCATTCTGGAATCTCTTGGCATAACTAACGCCGGTAACTAAAGTATTGATGGGTCTGAAGTTTATCCTGAATCTTACACCTTGTCTGGCAATATCGTCATTGAGCAAACGCTCAATATCATCCTGGAAAGTCTCATAATATAGCACTCTCTTTCTGGAATCGTAAGAGAGCATAAAATTGAAGAGCTTATTTACCCGATAGGAAGCGGCAAGGTATAAATTGGCCACTCTTGGTTTGGCTAATAGTGAGTCATTAACCAAATTATACAAATCCAGTTCAAGTGAGGAGAACAGGTTCACATTTTTAAACAAGGTACCCGAATGTTGAAGGTATGAATATCTCCTGTCAATCTGACTGGAATTTCGTTGCTCTATAAATCCTATCGTCATTTGTGTAGGGTTCTTTTTCCCCCGGTTTTCTATCCCGACATACCCGCCATACTCCATCATATTTGGATTAAAACTATAATCAATAACGTCTGGCCTGAATCCATAGAATGCGCCTACAAACTGCTTTTTTCCCAGGTGTTGTTCTACCTGCAAACCATCAATTGCACCTACAGAGGGTGTTCTGAAATTAATTCTTCTGCCAAGAGAGATTTTTAAATCAGGTGTCACATCATAGGAAAAGGACAGGTCGTACACCCTTGCAAAAGGTTTGGATTTTGTCTCTGAATTTTGAAAAAGGATTGTTCTGTAATTCATATATGTTTCAAAAGAAAGTCTGGAATCTCTGATGTGTTCAGCATCCATCGAGAGTCTGGAAATGATATAGTGTCTGTCATCTCGATCTTTGGAAAAAAGGCTATAGTTTGCCATAGACAAACGTCCTCTTATATCTTCTTTATAGTTGACTCTTTTCGGAAGTTTTTCCAGTTTATATAAAGAATCTATCGGTATTTCATAATCCTCCTCTTCATCCTTTTTAATGTTTTTTTGAACGATGGAAGGCTTTTTACGATTTGCGGGTGCCAGGAAGAGTACGACATCTCCCTTTTTAATAGAGCAGTTATTCAAGGAATTACAGACGCATGAGGCAGAAGATTTACCGATAATTTTCAAACAGGCAGTTTTCTGACCAGAGAGAAAAAGTCTGTCTCCAATTTTCATTAAGTCTGTATTATCAAATCTGACATAGATATTGGCGGAGGTTATCAAAGTAACCTGACCTTTTATAATTTGAGTTTCATCATGTGAGAACATATTCAGAGCAAGAAGGAAAGAAATCAATATCTTCATGATTCTTTTTATCTGTTTAGATTATTTCTGTTTAAAAAGGAGAAATTGCCTCTGGGTTTTCTATAAAAAATTGAGTTATAGAAGTTCATGAGGGTTTGGTTTCCAAAACCCCGGATCAATTTTCCTCTATTATTTTCAGGATTAATTTTCTACAAAACAGTATCCAAAAAGGATAGAATGATTACATCTGCTTTTCTCTGTGTCTCATGGTTTAGGATGACATTGTATACAAGCCTTACTGAGATAAACAAATCCATCTACATTACTATGAATTTCCTCCGCTCTATTTGGGTTATGAGCATGACAGTTTAAGCAGTTAACATCTGCAAAATTATTCTGATTCTGATGGCAATCGGTACAAGCGTTCCATTCATTTTTATGCACCCCGGAGTATATATTAAAATTCTGCGCATCATGATCAAAATTGGCGGAAAACCAATCATATCCCAGAGGATCATGGCAGGATATACATTCTTGTGAGAAGCCAGCACCTTGATGATTGGGGTTATGAGTATTGGCATAGTCATTTTTATGACAACTAATACATTCATTTCCTATTCGATCAAATCTTCGTTTGTCTATCGCAAAATGACATTCCACACAACTCAAACTTCCATGTGCGCCAGTAAGTGGAAAACCACTTTCTTCATGCAATTCTGGAAATTTATCTACCATCCAGAAATTGGAACTGTGGCAGCGTTGGCAGTCACTTCCCAGCGACATTGAATGCACATCATCATGGCAGGATATACAATCATTATCTGCTTCTTGAAATACCAGACTACCGTGACAAAGTTTACAGTCTACCAGAAGGTGTTGGCCGTGCAGTTCAAAGCCCGTTTTTTCATTTGTATGGCGAAAAGGAATATTGGATGGATTTACAACCCAGCCGGGTGAGATATGACATTGAGCACAGTCGATCTTGAAGTCATCTCCATGTGGAGACTGAGCAAAAAGGGAACAAAATCCTATTACAAAAAATAGTACAAGTGGTTGCTTATTCATTTATAAAATACTTTTAATAAGGACAATGAAATTCCATACACTTATCCTGATGGTAAGCGTACATTTCAGACTATTAAAAATCTGATTTAGAGAAGTATACCCTGATAGACTATTCAGCTACATTGCATGTCTTGCAGGGTTATAAAGAGTAAGCGTACATATTTGATGCTGGTTGATTCAAATAATTGAATGAAAAGATAGAGGGGGGAAATGAGACCAAGAAATAAATAGAGCTTGTTTAACAAGGTGCTAAAATTTCGCATTATTCTACAAGTTAAATAAGGTTCAAACCAGTATTCGCTTCTTAATTTTAGCGAACTGGATTTTTTATAAGCAATGAGGAATAGGAAAAATTTAGAGCAGAGAAATGAATTATAATAGAGCAGTCATATAACTCATCTCTATGAAACAAATATCATGCGATTTGGCTAAAATTCAAGGGCCTTTTTATGATCCATCTTACTATATAAATCCTTTAAAAATGAGTGTAATAGGCCATTTTTGATCTATTAAGATTGTCTAATATGTTTTTTTAGTTCACTTTTCGAATAATTTGAACATGGGGAAGATAGGCCCGGGGGAGGTGGTTCTTTTTCTGATTGGTGAAATTAACTGAAAAGTCTGTAACCAGGCCCGAACCATTAAGAAATAATCGGAAATTTCCGCTTCCTGATATAAGCCAATCCACTGATCACCATTATTGAGATGACTACCACATAGACCCAGGTCGGTACAGGTACAGGATCACCCGTAGCATAAGAATGCAAACCCGACAGGTAATAATTCACACCATAATAGGTCATAATCACCGTTGCCAATCCAAAAATTGTCGCCAGATTATAAATAAACAGGCCAAATAACTTGGGGATAATTCTCATGTGAAGGATAAAGGCATAGACCAGAATGGTAACCAAAGCCCAGGTTTCCTTGGCATCCCAGCCCCAGTAGCGACCCCAGGATTCATTGGCCCAGACTCCGCCGAGATAAGTTCCGATACTAATCATAAACAACCCACTAATCAGGGTTAATTCACTCAGATAAGACATTTCCTGAATAATTCTTTTGATGCGCTCCTTATTATCCTCTCTGAGGAAAATCATCAAAATCAGGTTAATCAGCCCAATGATTGCTCCCAGCATGAGGAATCCATAACTACCTGCTTCCATAGAAACGTGAATGGTGAGCCAGTAGGATTTGAGGACCGGAACCAGGGGAGTAATTTCCGGGTCGAGGAAACTCAGTGTTGCCACAAACAGAATAATTCCCGCCTGAACCATCGTTGCCGCTAATCCGCCCAGAGATTTTCGGGTGAAAATAACCCCGGCCAGCGTTGTTGTCCAGGCAATATAAATCATCGATTCATATCCATTACTCCAGGGAGCCCTGCCCGACACATACCAGCGTATTCCCAAACCCAGGGTATGCAACCCAAAGCCCAGTAATACCAGTCCCAAAAGGACCAAATGAACTTTATCCAGGTTTAGTTTGGGATTAAAAATGGAGATAAACAAAGAGATAAGAAACGCCAGCCCCAATAGAATATACATTCCCGTCAGCCGTGAAAATATATCCGAATTATTCAGCATAATCTCCGATTTGATTTTTACAGGAGAAGGCATAACTTCGCCTCCGTCCTGCTGCTGAAAATCTTTTAATTCTCCAAGAATATGCCCGACATGCTGATAATTGCCTGTCTGAGCTGCTTCCTGAAGACTGGTCCTGTAAGAACTGAAGAATCTTTCCGCAACAGTCTCATAATGATTTTCATCGGTATGCTCGTGGTTATGATTATGGTGAGAACTGGTAGATAACCAGGTGTTATTAGGATCACTCGGATTGGGGATGACTTTGAGCAAACTGCCGGAAAAGACCATATTCAGGATATTGACCCTTTCATCCAGTTTTAATAATTCCTTTTCAAAAGTACCCCTGTCAATAGGAGCCAGACTGTGAACCCGCCGAATATCACTTTGAAATTTGTAAGATCCTTCCTTGTCAAAAAAATCACTGTAAGCCGCATAACTACCGCTTACGCCTATTCTCGATTGAATTTCAGGGTGTTTCCCCAATTTAATAACGGGAATATCGTACCACTCCTGTGGGTTTATAAACATGCTCAAAAGAATCTGATCGGCGCTCAGGCCAAACATACTTTCCTTTCGGGCAATTTTTCGCATAACTTCACGGGAAAGCGTATGGACCGGTTTCATCCTTCCATTAAAATCCTGAACAACCACTTCACTAAAATCTTTTGCGTGGTCTTTGTCTACGGGATGTTTTATTTCCTGAGAACCGGATTGTGCCTGAGCCAGAGAAACCGAAAACAACACAATAATGATTCCCGCAACAGGTTTTTCTCTTAATTTTTTCAGCCTTTCGGAAACCTGGTGAAACCGGGTTTTTTTACTGAAAAAAGTCATTAGCATACCGAGGGTCAAAAGCCCATAACCAATATAAGAGATAATTGAACCCCAAAAATCATGATTAACGCTTAGATAAGTGCCTTTTTCATCGCGGTCAAAGGAAGACTGAAAAAAGCGATATCCTTCATAATTGAGGATATTATTCATATAAATCCGATAGTCTTCTTTCAGATTATTACGAGAATCAATCAACTGAACTTCACTGGCGTAAGAAGATGCATTATTGGTTCCAGGATATTTTTCCATGATAAAATCGTATAGCTTGATTGAAAAGGGTAGAGAAAGTTCTTTTGAGCCATAAGAAACAGAAAGATGTAAATCACCAACATGAAGAGAGCGAGATTGCCCTTCTACGCCCTTTTGTCCGTAAATCAACACCTCATTTTTCTCTCCGTTTACTTCAACGTTCATGACCAGAGCTGTCAGGCTTTCATTTTTAACCTTGGGACTGGCAGACTCTATCACCACTTTTCCGCTTTTATGGAACTCCGGGAAAACGAAATTATTTGTGCCATCACTATACAAAGCTCTCAGAGTCAGAGGCTGAAATCTTTGATTTGGATAAAGAGTATCTCTCTGTTGCGTAGCCATAACCGTCTGAGAAAGAACAGTATGCGGCGTAAACCAAAGAGAATCATTCTGATAGGCCAGGTTAATTGCCCCTTGAATGGGATCTTTCTCGAAATTAAAAAGCAAATTTCCAATTCGTCTGGATTCGCCCTGAGAGATGAAATATTCCTCCCGGCCATTTGCTCCCGCAGCCACCAGTTTGATCATTGGACGACCTTCCAGGCTTTCATAAACCACAGGTTGAGGATTGGGGATAAATTGTTTGACTTCAACATCAATTCGATCATCTCCCAATAAATATGACTCATGCCAGTGATTATTTCCCAGTGATGCGAAAAGAACCGGTTCGTCAAAATCATAATGTTCTTCTCCCTTTGTAGCATGAAATTTCAGAAAAGTATTGCTTGAAAGAAATGTATTTGAAGCGTCATTTTCCCGAATATGCATCATTCCTTCAAAACCCGCATATCTTGTAATGGCCGCACCAATCAGAATAATGATGATAGCCACGTGAAAGGTGAGCAAAGCCCACTTTTTCTGCGGAATCATTCGAAATTTAAACACATTGGCAATGATACTAACACCAAACAAAAACAGGATTAGCTCAAACCACCAGGTCTGGAAAATGACTTTTTGTGCAGTACTGGTTCCAAAATCATTTTCTATAAACGTTGCGACTCCAACAGCAAGGGCAATTAAAATCAGATATACTCCTGCGGCTCGGGTATTATAGAGAGGGCTGAGAAGCCCCCAAATTCTCTTTAAAACATCCATCATAACTAATTATATAAACCGACAGCAATTTAAATCGATTATTATTTAGTTTAAAGGATAAAAGAGATGATTTATTTCATTGAAATTGAAGAATTTATATCTGTTACCTATTCCATTCGTCGATGCTCCACCGTATCGGGATCATGAAACTCTTTCCATTCGTGATCTTCTTCCACTTCTGCAAAATCCAGCGTCGCCTTCAATTTTGTCAGTGAAAGCCTGATATTCGCTCCACCAATTTCCGGAGATTTTCCTTCCGGATGCGAAGGTCCTTCACCAATGAGGTAATAATAGCTCAGGTTTACCAGACTGGAAAGGGAATAAAAAGCTGCATTAACATACAACGGACTAAAAAATTCAATCACTTTGGTTTTGGGCTGGCAAAGGGCCAACAAAGCCAGTCTTTCGTCATGAGGAGTAATTATCAACTCCGCACCGGCAAAAAGGGCTATCTGTTGTTCCAGATTGTAATTTTCCAGATTTACAGGAACGACGCCCATAGGCTTTAAAAATTCAGTAATTTCTGCTTCATTCACCACATGACGGAAGATTTGATAACTTCTGCTGATGTAAAACTTTTTGGGATATTCCTTCGATTCTTCAGTTGCAGGAAGGAAAGTATCGCGCAAAAACTTCACTGCCCATTCCGGAGGATTTCCCAGTTTCCAGGGACGTGAAGGGATAATCATTTGATCCGCTTCAATGAAAGGATGTTTTTTCGTGGAAACCAGCTTTTCTAAAGGGATACCCATTTTTTTGAGGCAATCCCTGACAAAAGGCTGAGATGTATTATTGACGATAATAGAATCAATTGTATCGAGGTCAACTCCTGCGTCTTTTACCATGGCAATTTTGGGTAAAATCCCCAAAAACCAGTGGTAGAATTGATTTCCCCAAAGGTCAGCCAATACCAGCGAAGTTCCAGGTAAGGAATAAGCCTTGCCTAAATAAAACTGCGAGAAAACCCGGTGACTTTCCAGGTCGGAAGTCCAGTCATCCGACAATCCTCCAATGACCAGGTCATCCTGACTGATATAAGCCAGTGCGTCAATCTGACCAGCTTTGTCCCGGTGAGTCCAGAGGCGGATATCACGACCATTCGCCACAAAAATTTCCGGAGTGATATGTTTGTATTCATTGCGGATTTTCCAGTGAATTTTTCCATCCAGAGAATGCGGTTTGGTACGATAGATTTTCTCCTGGTCGTGAAGTTTTTGAAAAACCTTGTCAATCCCAGGTGTATCACCTCCGCTCAAAAGCCAGTCTGCTGCTGAAGCATAAGCTCCCTTGGGTGGGCCTGCCACTTTTGAGGAAAACGGACTAAGCTTTAAGGGTAAAGCCAGAATCCGCATAATATCAGCTCTTAATCTGCGAAATGCGCGTTGTTTAGGTCTCAGTTTAGGGAGCAGGTAAGCTTTGAGTGTAAGATTCATGAATTAAAGCGAGCGTATATGATTTTTAATTCGGTCTAATTGAATGGCCCATGAAAAATGCTTTTTCATCAGCTGGCGCGATTCTGTGCGAAGCCTTTCCCAGGATTCCTGGTTGGTCAGGAGTTCTTCACAGAATCCTACAAATTCGTCTATTTCTTGTGTATGGTACAGATGGTTGCCGTTTTCTGCCGGGAGTCCTTCAGAGCCAATTGGGGTAGTTACCACGGGCAATCCCCGAAACATGGCGTTGATGACTTTCAGTTTTACTCCGCTACCAAAGCGTAATGGCGTAATGAATATCCTGCATTTGCTGTAATAGTCTTCCAGGTTTTCCACAAATCCTGTGAGAATAATGTCCGGATTTTGTCTTGACAGTTCGATCAATCGTTCATCGGGATCTTTCCCCACGATATATAATTTCACCGCCGGACGCACTGTTTTGAGCTTTTTCCAGCCTTCATTGATAAACCAGATCAGCCCATCCGCATTCGCCTCCCAGGTAAGGGCTCCAATATACAGCAGAGATTCCTCCGTGTTTTCCCATTGAAGGTCAGGCCAATCGAGCATAAAATCTTCTCCACAGGGCACAATTTCCTCGATTCTGGCGCTGCCATTGACGAGCTGGGAAAGTACTTCTTTGTCATTGGGATTGGCCAGAACCATATCAGCGCGATTGCAAAACTGTTCTTCCATCTTTTTGATGCGCTTCGATTCCAGCGCTGTAACCAGTTTTTTTAAGGGATGATTACTGACCTCTGAGTACCGCTGCCACATGATATATTCTGC
>JAGQVA010000238.1 GCA_020438265.1 Bacteroidota bacterium | reverse complement strand
CTCCTAATAATGCTACAATGGTAGTTGCAGGAGACGTAAATCGCAATGAAGTGCTTGACCTGGCAGAAAAATGGTTTGGTCCCATTCCCAGCCGAAAACTCAAAAAACAACCTTTGCCACAGGAGCCGGAACAAAAAGAGGCAAAAACGATGACCATAGAAGGGGATGTGCCTTATACAGGAATTTATAAAATGTACCATATTCCGGCTCATACTGAGGAAGAGTACTATATCGCTGATATTCTGACTGATTTGCTGGCGAATGGAAAAAGTTCTCTACTTTTTCAAAATATGGTAAAAAAGGCGCAGGTTAGTCCACAGGTGAATGCGTTTTCCTGGGGGTTTCACGATCCGGGAGCTATTTCGATTGATGGTAAAGTGGCTGATGGAAAAACCATTAAAGAGTTTGAAGACTCGCTTTTAGAGACGATTGAACAATTGCAAAGCCTCACAAATGAGGATCTGGATCGGATCAAAAATAAGCTGGAATCGACTTTTGTGATGCAGAAATTGACTATTCTCAATAAAGCGATGGGATTGGCTTTTTCTGATACGCTCGGAGATATTGAATTGGTGAATAAGACCACTGATATCTACCGCAATATCTCATTGGATCAGGTGAAAACTGCCGCCGAAAAATTTCTTGCTCCTGAAAACAGTTCCACTCTTTACTATCTTCCCAAGTCAAATTAACCTATGGATATTCCAAATCTCAATAAAGATATTCTTGATCGCAGCATGCCGCCTCAGGCCATGCCAATGAAGAAAATTACGCTTCCACCGTATTCTCAGACCCGTTTATCCAATGGAATTCAGGTGTATTTTTTACCTTTTGGCAATGTGGAGGTCACCGATGTACAGGTAGTTTTCAGGGCCGGGAAAGCATTTCAACAGAAATCCGGGCAGGCAGGTTTTACTACACGAAATATGTCTGAAGGCACGAAGAGTTATCAAAGCCTTGAGCTTTCTCAAATTCTGGATAACTTTGGAGCATGGATCAGCCCCTCTTCAGGAAGTGAAAATATTTCTGTTTCATTGTCTACCCTGACTCACCACATTGAAAATACGCTCCCTCTTTTGCATGAAGTTGCCTTAATGCCCGAATTCCCTGTTTCTGAATTTGATAAGATGAAACAGCGGACACTGGAAAAGATGCATGTCAATGAACAAAAGACGAACAATATTGCCGGCAGGCGTTTTTCTGATTTGTTTTATGGTGCGACCCATCCTTATGGCTCTTATTTTGGTGTAGCCGAACTGGAGACCCTGGAGAGAGATGATTTGGTTGACTATTATCGGAAGTACCTTTATCCAGGTAATTTCAGTTTAATGGTAGTCGGGCGTTTTGATGAAAATAAAATGCTCTCGATGCTTGAAGCGACTTTTGGCCATTTGGATCTCAAAGCAGCCAATGTGGAGAAGTCTCCTGCCATAGATGCAAAGCCTGTTTTACATACAGGAAGAGAGTATGTGGAAAAGGAAGGCATGCAGGCTACCCTGCGTTTAGGTCATAAGGGATTGTCATTCCGCCATCCGGATTATTATCAAATGGTCGTTGTGAATACGATTCTGGGAGGATATTTTGGTTCAAGGCTGATGAAAAATATTCGTGAGGAGAAAGGATATACGTATGGAATTTATTCCAGTTTTGCAGGGCAGAAACACGACGGACATTTTGTCGTGCAGGGAGATGTGGGTAATCAGTATATTGAGGCTACAATTACTGAAGTAAAGAAAGAGATGAATAAATTAATGGAAGATGGAGTAGAGGAGGACGAGCTTCAATTAGTCAAGAATTATCTTCTGGGTAAGGCTATCAGTCAGCGTGAGACTCCCTTTCAAATGGCGGGCGTTCTTCGTTTTGCAGTAGAAAATGAACTGAGTTTCGAGGAAATTGACCAGAAGCTGGAGATTTACCAGAATATAACAGCGGAGGAAGTCAGGGCCCTGGCTCAAAAATATCTCCATCCGGATGATATGCTGGAAGTTGTTGTGGGAAAACTGGAGTAGATATAAAAGTCATAGGTCAGAAATCAGATCTAAGAAGTGATAAGTCCTTTTTTCTTCTGGCTTCTGCAATCTGACCTCTGACTCATTTTTCTTCTGCGTTATTTCATATAGAAAAATAACCTCTATCTTATTTTACCAAAAATCAAAAACTCCCCCCTTCCGGATAAGAAATCGTTGCTTTTTCAATATTCTTGGCCTGAGTTTCTCCAAATACTTTTTGGATTACTTCCGGTCCCAGTCCGACCACATGAGGATTATCTGCTCTCAGTCGGGCAATAATTTCCAATTGAATCCAACCTTCATAATTAGGGATCTTAAGCAGAACATTCGAGCCAATGGGTAATGTCTTATGATAAGCATAATAAATATCCTTGGCCTTTTTGCTTTTTACTGGCTGTATGGTTCCTGTTTCATAAACCCGCTGATAAGATCTTCCCGTCTGCATATCTATGACTTCCTTCTTGTGAATACCAGGAGAATAGATATCAACGATCTCAGTTTTACCCGGAGAAGGATTCACATTATCATCTACAAAAATGTCTTCCCCTCCTTGCCATGTTTCGGTATCTGGTTCATTTTGGGTTAAGGTATTGCTGGGATAGGTAGCATCAATGGCTTTTTGAAGTGCTCGGGTCATTTCAGGGCTAAGCGCTCTGGTGGATGAACCAATTTGGTTCAATTGTTTTCTTCTTTGCACCGGATCGGTAATACGCATTGCTTCGGTCATAAGAGAAGCTACTTCAATATCTTCTTGCTCAACACTTACGTTGTCATATCCCTGAATCCAGCCCTGGATATATTTTTGTTCTCCAAATAAATGCACCCAACCATCGCGGAAGTCACTTAAAATTGCCAGATCTCCGGCCATAAACCGCTGGCTGGTTCTTGCTGAAGCAGTTCCTGGCCGGTCATATACGGGGAGATTATCCAGAACGACGACGACTCCGCTATTGCGAACGAGATACGAATCATTGATCCAGCCAATAATGCCTCCTCTGGATCTGACCCAGACATAATTGCGGTTCTCACCTCTGACAAAAGCCTCCTGGCCAAGGTGTTCAAGTTCTTCGGTAAAAAGGACAGTACCTATTTTTGGTGCATTTCTGCCGGGAGATTCATACATCAAAGCGGAAGAATATGCACAGATAGAAGTCTCCTCAACAGGGGTATCCTGGTAAAAAATTTCCCCCTGGGAGAAAGCAAAACCAGTAAAGAAAAAGCCTAAGGTTAATATGATGAGTATTTTTTTGGGAATCATAGCTGGTATGATAATGGTTAACTTACACAATAATATTAAAAAATATTGAATTGTTAAAGCCTGATTATGTTTTATTTACGTGCTTTTGCTTATACTATTACTTAAGGCCTGTAAAACTATTCTTTCAGATAGATAATTGTCACTTTTTTGGGGGTATTCTGCCCAAAGATTGCTTTGATACAGTCGCTGGAAAGGCCAATAACAGCAGGATTGTTTTGTCGCAGACGATTTACAACTTCTAATTCTACAAATCCTGGATTGGAAGGGATCTGAAGGAGAATTTTGCTTCCCAGGGGAAGGTCTTTGTGATAAGCGTAATAAACGGAAGCCGGATTGGAAGGCCCTTCAACCAGATAGATGCTGCCCGTTTCTATTTCACTTCTGTACCATTTACCAGTAACAGGATCCTGAAAATCATAGCTGAAAGATGAATTACCAGAATTGTTTTCTGATTCTTTTTTATTGCGCACATCGTTACTGATATCTGCTAAAAAATCATCTTCCCCACCTTTTAGATTTCGTGTTTTTTGTATTTGGCCAGGTTCGTCAGAGAGGTTTACCAGCGATTGATTGATAACAGATTCCAGCACGGACTGATTTTCTCTGGCCATTTCGCTCAACTGTCGGAGCTTCTTTTTCCGATCAGCCATGTTAGAATCATTGATAATTAATTGATATAAAGTAGCTATTTCTATATCATCGCCTTCAAAGGAAATATCATCGCGGTTTTTGATCCACCCCTTTTTTTGTTTGTTTTTACTCTCTAAAAAAGCCCAACTTCCACTATTGGGAGAATAAATGACCACTTCTCCCGGTTCAAAATGGTCCATCGTTGCAGTTGAGATGGTATTGGGGCGCAGATAAATTCTGCTCTGATTCAAAACGGTAGCCAGCTCGCCTCCTTCTACAAAAAATGCCTCATTGACCCAGCCAACATTTCCATCGGCGACTTTTACTTTCACATAATTGGCCCTTTCTGCGGCTACATAAGATTTTCGGTCAAGATTTTCTACCAATTCACCAAAATATATCATGGTAGTCGCAGGTGTTTTTACATTTGGCTCGGCTCTTAATTCGGCCCGTTCCCAGGCACAAATCATGGTGCTGGTTTGATTAACAGAAAGATCATTAAACTGAGCATTCAGAGGAGAAGTCCAGAGCAAAAGTGCTAAAAAAATAAATAAGATATATCTCACAACAAGTTGAATGTTAACGTCGTAAATAGATTTGAAAAAGAAACTGTTCTGGTTTCGAAATATAATTGATGATTTTATAAATGTCACAAATCTTAATATAAAAGGAATCTACTCTTTTGAAAATATTAAGTTTGACTTTAATAAAAAAAAATGTTATCATTGTTGTGTAAGGGTATAGAAAATGCAAAAACTTCATAACACATATTTTCATTTTAATAATTGGGTCAGGATTCAAAAATGTCTACTGTTCCGCTGTGAGATGGAGTAATTTTTAAATGATAAATTTTTATTCTTGATGCGACTCCATCTCACCCAGAGATTGGAGTTATTTTTTTGTAGTTAATTTTAACCAATAAAACCAAGTGCTTATGAAACCTCATGTTAAGCCACTACTTACCAGAATGAGCCGCCACGAATTGGTGCGACTTTGTAATGAGAAGATGGTTTGTGCAGCCAGAGATTTGGCCGAATTCACAAAAAATGGTATTAATGCCAGTTTTATTGTTGCATTAGCGCACAAATGCGAAAATCTGGAAGAATCGCTTAACCAACCATTTAGTGGTCAACCTGATACCCCTGAGGCAAATAACGCTGAAACCGAAATTAAAGATGCTGTCAGAAGAATCTGTGATTTAGGGCAAAGAATCTGGTCTAATAACCCTGCTAAATACAGGGATTATGTCCTGGCGCCACATCACAATCAAACCAACAGTCATCCCGCGCACATGCGCTAATGAGATCAACGTAATTAACTCCAGGCCCGGTAAACCACCGGGCTTTTTTTATGCCAGTAATTTTTCCCAGCTTTGATCTGCCTTAAGAAAATTAAACTGGTCAATTTGGCGATCCATTTTTTCTTTGATCTCTTGATTACAAAGATTGCCAATACTCCCTTCATGAACGTGGTTGAGGTTTTCCTTTCTGGGCTCAAATGTTCCTTCTGCAATTTCTTTTCCTGTTTTTTGATAAGCATCCCGGAAAGGCATACCCTGAATCACATCCTGATTGACATTCTCTACACTAAACATATAGGTATAGATTTCTGCATCAGTAATATTAGCATTAACCTCAATATGACTTAAGGTATAATCAGCAATGTCTAAAATGGTTTTTATCTCTTCGATAGCCGGGAGCAAAGACTCTTTGACTAACTGAAGATCCCTGTGGTATCCAGAAATGAGATTTGTAGTAATTTGACCAATTTCAACCGGAAGTATTTGAAGTTTATTGGTGCGTGCTCTCATAAGTTCCCAGACATCAGGATTTTTTTTGTGGGGCATAATGCTGGACCCTGTGGTAAATTCCTTGGGAAAAGAGATAAATCCAAAATTCTGACACATATACAGGCAAATATCAGTAGCCAGTTTATTCATGGTAGTAGCAAGAGAAGAAATCGCAAATCCCAGGAGTTTTTCTGTTTTTCCCCGTCCCATTTGTGCATAGACAGCATTATAACTAAGAGTTTCAAATCCTAGTAACTGAGTAGTAAGGGTTCTGTTTAATGGAAAAGAGGACCCATAACCGGCAGCTGAACCAAGGGGGTTTTGATTGGAAACTTCCCAGGCGGATTTAAACATAATGACATCGTCAATCAGACTCTCGGCATAAGCACCAAACCAAAGCCCAAAGGAGGAAGGCATGGCTACCTGAGTATGTGTATATCCTGGAAGTAGCGTGTTTTTGTGCTTTTCGCTCAGTGATTGAAGCGTTTCAAAGAACTGATGAATTTTTCCGATGATGATTTTTATTTCACTGAGGAAGTATAATTTAAGATCCACCAGGACCTGATCATTGCGGGAGCGCCCGGCATGTACTTTTTTTCCCATATCTCCCAGTTTTTGTGTGAGGAGAAACTCAACTTGTGAGTGGACATCTTCAACTCCGGGTTCGATGGTGAAAGTCCCTTCCTGGGTAGTTTGATAAATGGTTATGAGCTCTTTTTTTAGTGTGGATAGCTCATCAGTTTGAATTAGCCCAATTTCAGTAAGCATGGTGATATGGGCGATTGTTCCGAGAATATCAAAAGGAGCAAGAAAAATGTCCAGCTCACGATCTTTTCCAACAGTAAAAGATTCAATTGCAGATTCGATAGAATATCCTTTGTCCCAAAGTTTCATAATTATTAGCTCAAAAGTGGAGGGACAAAGTTAATCAAGATTTTTACTTAGATGTTATATTTGGTTGTATACTGTTTTCCAATAAAAAAACAGGCCCTAAAAGAGCCTGCTGCAAAAACCGCCTAACTACTACTACTATTTTTTACTTTATATTCAATAGATTTATTCCCTGAAAACCCCAAAGGTTACCTGATATGGAAAAATATATTTTAATCGGTGAGTCAAAAATCTGGACCATAAAAACAGGAGCAGGAATTCCATTGATCCTCTGTAATGGAGGTCCTGGTTGTGACGATTACCTTGAACCAGTCGCCAAAATACTGGAAAAGCGATGCGAAGTAGTTCGCTTTGAACCCCGGGGTTGCGGTCGTTCTGATTACGACGGACAATATGACCTGGATACTACTATCAATGATATTGATCAGATCAGACGTGCCTATGGATTTGAAAAAATCCTTATTGCAGGGCACTCAGCAGGAGTTGATTTTGCTTTGGCTTATACTCTGCATTTTCCCCGACATGTGGAAGGTATGATTGGGATTTCGGGAGGAAGGATTGTCAATGATCGGGAATGGAGTGCTGTTTATAAACAAAATCGATCGGAATTTGGAGAGGATTACGGAGGGAAAGTATTCACCGCAGATCCGGAAGTAAACCGGGTAGGGAATCAAAGCTGGCGAAAATATATTCAAAGACCTGGTTTGTTAAGAGAAATTGCAGATATAGAAATCCCTGTGGTTTTTTTGTTAGGAGAAAAAGATATCAGACCGGCCTGGCCTACACAGCAATTAGCCCTTTTAATTTCCAAAGGGCGATATCGGGAAATTGCAGGGGCAGCTCATAATATTTGGTTGACTCATTCTATGGAATTGGAACAGGAACTTGACCTGGCACTGGATTGGATATATGAATTATGACTGGGGATCAATTCCATCGGTTTTCC
>JAGQVA010000237.1 GCA_020438265.1 Bacteroidota bacterium | reverse complement strand
GCTTTATCCATTTCCTTTTGAAGCAGAATGATTTTTTCTACAATTGCAGGCGAGATTAACAAATACTGAACTTTTGCCTGATCAGGTATAGGAATGCGATTGCGAATCAATCTATCTTTTAAGAGAAAATCTTTTATCCTGACTTTTCCAGCTACATAACGATATCGTTGAAACCAGTTAATTTGAATAAATCTTTGAGTTTTATATCGTGGAGCGTGTCCTGGTTCTATCACACCATAAGTCTTTCCATAAGGAAGTGTTGCGATTTCATCAAAGGATAAGGAGGGAAAGTTGGCCAGTGCTTTTTTTGCATCTTTTGCATGATCAACAGGCTGTTGTCCTGTATATAAATCGTAAATTGGAGCAATTATCGGGTCAAATATCCAAAGGTAGCGATAACTGACAATCCCGAGAGAAATGAAAACGACAACAAAGCCAACCAGAAATTTAGGTTTTCGCAGAAAATTGAACAGTCTATGCATAAATATCTATACGATGTATCGAAAAATTTAGATATTTGAGGAGTATTCACTCAGGGGCATCAAAATAACAATCCTACTCTGCTAAGGTAATATTTATGGAGAATAACCAGATCATTGAGGCGTTACAGCAATCCAAACTATTTTCCCAGCTTGACATAAACGATTTACAAGAGATCAGTAAAAAAGCAAAAGTGAGGCAGTTTTTTGCTAATGATATTATTGTCTGGCAAGGTCAGCCCAGCGCCTCTTTATTTCTGATTTTAAATGGCATTGTTGCAGTAAAAAATATTATCGGAAAACAGGAACATCTATTGGCCTATCTGATGCCGGGAAATAGCTTTGGAGAAGTAGGAATCCTTGAAAATAGACCACGTTCAGCTACCGTTTCAGCTCTCAGTGAGGTCGATGTACTGGTAATACAAAGAGATGATTTTCTCAGTATTCTCCAGAAACATTCTATTGTAGCTATTGAACTGGCCCGAATCCTGGGAGAATATTTGATGCAATCCAACCGGAGGATGAACAGTGGAAAACGGGAGACCAAATTCGTCCTTATCCTCAATACAGAGAGCGAAGTAGGGAGCACAGGACTGGGTACTTTACTGGCTGAAAAGCTTCTGAATTTCCATAAAAAACCAACGGCTTACATGGAATATCCTACTCCCTGGCGCGCCTTAAAAGGACATCAGCTGAGCCCGGGAGCAACGGTTTATCACCATGAAGCAGGCTATGATATCCTTTTACCTCAGGCAGAAAGTTACTTACCTGTCAGTACTCAGGTTACGCTGCTGTTAGATCAGATTATGACCAATTATGATAATGTCATTATTCAGGTGCAGGATTATTTTGATGAGGGATTGGAAGGAATGCTCAAACATGCCGGACAGGTAATTATCCTTGCTCCACCTACTGCAGACGGACTCCGCAAAACCAGAGCTATTCGGACACAGATTAAAAATCGGGTCAGAACGGAAGATACGGCTGTTATTACCGTCATTAACCGGAGTAAGGCAGAATACAAGGATTTGCCTATCGAAGAAACACCTGATTTTGAAATTCCTTTTGTTGAAGAATTCCCGGGTTTTGATATTGAAAACCGAAACAGAAGTGAAATTCCGGAAGCAGTGGATAAAGTGGTTACAGGTTTTATGGAGCGGCTGGAACGAACCAATAGCATTGGTATTTTTATTCCTACCACCACAGAAGCCCACAAAAAAGCAAATACCCAACCTCAAATTGATAAGACCATGGGATTTATGGCTGAAAGGTTTGGAGGGGCTACCTGTAAGGTTGCCAAAGGAGTCTGGCACAGTGAAAAACTCGGCCTGATTGGAGAAGTCGTCTATATTGTCCACTCCTATATTACTCAGGCAGATATGAACAGATATCTCGATGAGGTAGTGGATTTTATTAAAGAGCTCAAAATGGAACTCAGTCAGGAAGCCATGGCTTTGGAAGTAAATAATAAGCTCACCCTTATTTAGGCATAAGAATGAGCTTATTCGCTATTTCATAACGTTTAGATTAATCGTTCACTCTGGACTTCAGCCAGTTTTTCAGATTTTCTTCCTGTTCCTTTTTGAGGTTCTTTTTTCGTTCAATACTATATTTCACCGGGGCAAAAGATCGATTATACTTCACTTCAATTTCCTTCACCTGGAGACCGGAAAAAACCTTCATATTGATTACATCTCCTTTCTTTAGCTCATCAACATAGGAATTTAAGTTCATATCCTTCGCGTTTTTTCCATCAATTTCAAGAATCAGATCATTTTCACCAAGGCCACTGAGATAAGCATCTCCTCCGGGATTGATTTGACGAATTAAAATTCCCTGGCTAATATTTTCCGCCAGGCTAATCCCAATGCCCCGGCTTCCGGGTGCCAGCGACTCCTCTTCAGTAATTTTCAATCCTACCACTGACAAATAATCCTTATAGGGAATGGGCTCAGTTCCGTCAATATATTGAGAAAAAAAATCAGACCATGAAGACCTTGTCAGAGCCTCCGCTGCTTTTTGGATGCCCTCTTCAGGTACGCCCATTCCTTTATCATAATATTCTATTTTCAGGTAATTAAACAGCGCATCCATAGAAACGGCTCCATCGGTTTCTTTCTGTAAAGCCAGATCCAGAATAAGCCCCATTCTTTGTCCAAGAGAATAATAGGAAATATTGGTTTTAGGATCTTTATAAGAGGAATTGCTTAACCAGCTATCATAACTGGAGAGAGAAGGAGAAATATGATGAGCGGCATAATTATTTTCCATGCTGGTTATATTGGATGCCACCTGATCTAAAAACTGGTCTTCATCGATAAAACCCGCTCTGACTGAAGTCAGGAGCGCATAATAATTAGTTACACCTTCTGTAAACCAGTGGAGATTGGTGTATTGAGGAACAGAATAATCATAAGGCCATAAGCTCGCAGGACGAATTCTCTTCACATTCCAGGCGTGGAATAATTCATGAGCCGTCAGATTGGCAACTGATAGAATAGATTTTGGAGATTTGGAAATTCCTGCGGTAATGGCAAAACTCACCGAATTTTCATGCTCGACTGCATGTCGGATAGAATAAGGAAGCAAGCGGTAAATGAGATGAAATTCCTTGAAAGGAAATCCACCAAATAAAGCTCCTTGTTCTTTTGCCACTTTCTCCACCATTTCAATTGCAGCCTTATCTGTTTGTTTATCTCCCTGATAATCACCCTGAAAATAGATATGGAAAGTTACTCCACTGACAGTAGTGGACAGAATTTTCATTTCGCTGGAAATAACCGTCGGCGAATCAGCAAATTCATGATATGAGTTTGCCTCCAGGATCTTCCCTCCTTCAGACTTACGCAAAGCAGTAGCAATTTTCCATTTGTCAGGATAATTGGGAATATTCAGCCTGACAGAACCATTATATCGCCCGGGAACATTCATAAATAAGTTTACAGGGTTAAAATAAATCTGATTATGTCCCAGATAACTGGAGCCAGCGTCCATATTATCAGCGAAATAATGATAAGTAAGCGTGACAGACTCTACTTTACCATGTGTTACTTTCCAGGTGTTCTGATCCGTTTTCACAAACTTCAGGGATTGCCCCTTGTCATCTTTGGCAGAAACATTTGAAATTGCTCCGGCGAAATCCTGCAGATAATATCTTCCCGGTCTCCATGCAGGAATCCGAAAATGGGTATAAGTATCTGTTTCAGGAGAAACCCTGGCATCTATCACATACGTGTGAGTATTGGGAGTCAGCCAGGTAAGCGTATATTCATAATCTGCAGAAAAAGACTTTGAGATAAAAAGGGCAAAAAGCAAAAAGAGGTAAATTGGCAAGCGTATTTTCTTCATGTAAAAAACATTTATTCAGTCAATAAACTACAAATCTAACCAAAGCTAGCGGCAAGGTTAAATTTTCTTCAAATTTGTCTTATAAAAAGAAGAAGGAAGACCTGTTTTGCGAACAAATCTTCCTTCCTGTTGATAACATAATTGTATATCAATAATTCTTACCTTCTGATTTCAAAAGTTTGGGCAAGTTCAAAACCCTGCCGGTCTTTAAATCTCAATTCATATCTCCCCTGAGGCAGTTTGGCCGTTTTCAGAGCAAATGGAGAGCCCCGCTGAATGTCTCTTGACTCATACGTATGCAGATGCTTTTCTCCGGGTCCAAATACACTGATTGTCAAAGGCCCCGTACCGGGAATATCGTAAAAAACTTTTAAAGCATCTTGTCCCGGGATTTGATTAACTTTAATGTAATCCTGATCTCCATTGCTTCGCATACTGCTCGCAAACATAGCCGGGATAAAGAAGGATGTCTTGGAATAAGGGCCAATAACATCACCAAAATTAGCTCTTACCCGATAGAGATATATAGGCCCGGGATTCAAATTGGTCAATCGAAGCAGAGGCTGATTCGAATCCTCAGAGATAATATCCTCTGACCCGGCAGCCTTATACTGCACGGTATAACTACTGGCTCCGGGAACTTTACTCCAGTTAATCGTCGCTTCTTTTCCCTGGATATTGGTAACGTATAAGCCCGTAGGTGCTCTCATCAGAGGAATGGGTTCATCATCACTCACAGAAATCGCAGAACATCCAGTGGTCGAGAATATCTTCATTTCTGAAAAACCTGTTCCTACTTTATCAAAAACACTTTCAACCTGAAACTCATAATCTGTACAGGGACTCAGTTGGGTAATACGGACCTCTGTATTCTGAAATTTACGAGCGCGCCATTCCGAAGAACCAGATCTGCGGAATCTTGCCACATATCCATCTGCAAAAGGAACTTCAGACCATTTTATTAATGCGGCAGAGGCTGAAATATCTTCAACCATCAGGTCTTCAGGTGGCAGCTGAACAATTGGTTCTTCTTCAATGATCGTTTGATCCAACCCGGGTGAATACATCAATGATCTTCTATAACCACCT
Source organism: Bacteroidota bacterium (assembly GCA_020438265.1). Classification (GTDB taxonomy): domain Bacteria; phylum Bacteroidota; class Bacteroidia; order J057; family J057; genus JAGQVA01. The sequence goes on along the minus strand of JAGQVA010000237.1, from coordinate 2,608 downwards.
GGACTAAAAAGGGCTCTCATTCTTTCTCCCTGCCCTTTTGTAAAGAGGTTCATACATTCATCATCTGTATAGTCCATGAAGTTTTGAATCATGCTCTCTTCACCACAAGCTGAATGTCCGCTGGAACAACCATGATTGGGTTTGTCTGCCGGAGGGGTATCACTGACAAAATCGTCTACATCACAGGGGCCATCACCCCAGATATGTCTCAGATTAAGCCAATGGCCCACTTCGTGAGTGGTAGTACGCCCCTTGTTGAAAGGAGCTACTAAACCATTTCCAACAGTTCCAAAATATTTATACCCAATTACTACCCCGTCTGTAATAGATGGTCCTCCGGGAAACTGGGCATAACCGAGCACTCCCATTCCAAGGTTACAGACCCAAATATTCAGATAATCGGTTGTAGGCCAGGGATCTGCCCCTCCCATCGCACTAAATTTCACTCCATTATTATGAGAATAGAATGCAAACTGATTGGTTTTTTTTCGGATAATGCCATTCGTTGGATTTCCTTCCGGATCAGTTGCAGCCAATTTGAAGGATATTCCCGTATTGGCAGCCCTTGCCAGGAATTGAGACGGAGTATGAATCTGATCCGCATTTTTTCGCTGGAAATCTTCATTCAAAACTTTGAGCTGGGAAAGGATCTGGGCATCACTGATATTTTCTTCCGGTGTCCGATAAATCACATGAATAACTACCGGGACGGTAATATTCCCCGTTACACGGTGAAAAGCAGATTTCCGCTGAGTTTGGGTATCATCCTCAATGCTCTGCATTCTTGACCTGATTCCAGGATTGGATTTTATCTGCTCATCGAGGTGACTCATGGTGCCGCAATTCCGCTGAGGCTGGCCCAGGGTAAAGCCTGGAAGGCCCCATACGGCCAGAAAAATGGCCATCATTCCTAAAGAAAATACATTGCTTTGGTGCTGCGAGCGGTTGTTCAGGTTGACGTTCATAACAGTACTAATTCTGTTTCTTTCATTAATTAGACCTACTCAAAGGTACATAAATCACCTGTTTTTTTGAGATTAAGGTCGTTCCGAAAGGAAAATGCAACAAGGGTTTAGTAAAAGTTTTCGCTCAATAGACTCAGATTATGGTAAATTTGAACGCGTTAGTTAACCTGATAGTTTCAAGATATTACACAAAAGACACGCCAAAGTGCGCGTCTTTTGTCAATTTTTTTCTTATTTCAGAGTATTAAAACCTCATTCAAGAAAAGCTTAATCTATCATGATGGTCCTTGAAATGCGTCCTGATAAAACAAGGACCTCAAGGTAATAAACCCCTTTGGGAAGATTAGTTACTGAAATAGTCAATAAATTATCTGAGATTCTTTCCGATGTAATACCCTGAATACGCCTGCCATTGAAATCATACAGACTCGCAGAAACACCAGAAGGTTCGATTCCATCAAGTAAAACATGGATTCTTTCACCAGCAGGATTGGGATAAACAGAGATCTTCGAATCCAATTCATTTTCAAGACTCACTGCTCCTTCCACTCTGACAGTATCACTCAAAGTCGCTCCAACATTATCCATAACAGTTACCTTATAGACTCCTGCAGTGAGATTTTCCGCAGTTTCGGTAGTTTGACTGGCATTATCATTCCAGGTAATAGAATAAGGAGGAAAACCTCCCTCAATATCGACAGTTGCGCTTCCTACTCCACTTCCCGCAGCCACAGAAGAAAGGTTTATCTTCAGGTCGTTTTTGGTACCCGCATTTATCACTTCATCATTATTCATATTCTGAACAAAAGCAATGACATACATTTGAGTAGGGTCCCATTCGGAATCCAGCGTATATTGATAACTGAAATTGACTGATTGTCCGGGGGCAGCTGGCGTAAACACTTCCCCATTTTTGGATGGGAGCATCTTGCGAAATACATTATAATGCTCTGTTTCACCATTAGGTGCATGATAATCTAAATGCCTTTCCACAATCGCCGCAAAAAGCCTGATATCACCACTAGGTATCGAATCATAGGTACGGACCTCAATATCTACTGACCGGCCATTAGAAGTCACTCCTTCATTGACTAAAACCTGCAGAGAAGAAGTCTTTCCAAGGTTGGCATCCAGAGTAGCCTGAGGTAGCAGATTATTGCTTACTCTTGAATTGGTTCCTCCCAAAAATGCCTGAGGAGTAAAACTGACTCCATACTGATCTTTTCTTGCGTTATTTTCTTCCTTGTTGTGTAGGTATAAGACACAGTTATTGTATGGAACACTGGGATGATAAGAAATATGATGAACAACTCCAGGGTTGTTTTCAAGGGTTTGATGAAGAACAGCATTTGGCGATGGGCACAATGGACATCGGGTATTTGTAAAATGCTCTAACAACAAATACCGGTGGGCAGACTGGCTATATGTAGAAATAGTAATAAATCCTGTGAGAATCAGGGTAAAGAGGATACGAATCATATTAGTAGTTTTCTGGTAAAAATAATGAAGACAAACACCAAGCACCGTCACCAGGACGACACTTGATGGGCATTATCAAACATTCAACTCACTCTTAAAGTTTTCATTTTATATTTGCACTTTATAAAGATTGGATTCTATCACTAATATTTACCTTGACTAAT
>JAGQVA010000236.1 GCA_020438265.1 Bacteroidota bacterium | reverse complement strand
TGCGAAAAATGTAAAAGGCTTCTGTGCCCCAATCCTGAGCTTTGTAACTGTTGGAACGAACCAACATTCCCGTTCCAATGGAGGATGCTGAAAATCCATAAAAGAGTAGGTGGTATTATTTATTAAATCAAACAAAATGAAAAAAATTATCAGGTCTATTGTTCTCATTTTATTATGTGCGACCTCTATGGTAAATGCTCAGACAGATATAATCGTAAAAGATATATTTGGACGAATTCTTAATGACTATCAGGTAACGTTAGTAGACTGGCAGGGTGCATTAGCCAACCCATATATAACCTTGAATTTAGAATCACCCAAAAATATTCCTCCGGGAGATTATCCTGTGGAAGTCAAGATAGAAGCTTCTTCAAGCCCAAGGTTGATGTTAAACAACCCCAGTATTAATAATGCATCAGGAGCCACTAAAACTATCAAGTTTAGTAGCGCTTCAGATATACAGAGTGTTAAACTTACTATAGCCCCTGACAGAGATGGCAAGGTAAACGGCAAGTATAGCATCGAATCATATACATTATCATTTAGCTATCTTAATAAGAAGCAAACTCTTCCCATCAAGGTTATTGATCAGGATGACGATTTGAAAGCGACTTTCCCTTTTGAAGTTGATTTTTCCCCTGATAGTAAAGACCATCCCGAAAATAAATACCTGGTAGACAGAAATAAATCTTTATTCGCAGATGAGGTGAAAGATAAAGCGAATAGAGATGCGGTTAGACAGGCTATCAATGATTGGTTTTATTTTTTCCAGGATCCCGGTTATGATGAAGTGGCGATAAACGAAGAATCTGTAGAATTGCCTGGATTTCCAACCTGGGGTGAGAATAAACTAAATGTCAAAAATAAGAAAGCATATAAAGGGTTTTATTTATTTGTGCGGACAAATTATGATGGTATTCACTCTGGAAGTAATTATGGGAATCTTTGGTCAACCGGATATCCAATAGAAAGCAAAAACCAAACTATAAAAGGCCAACCTATTGCTGCGGACATTCCACGTTCTGGAGTGATGATCATTGAAAATGCCGACCAATTACCCGTCTATAATCAACTGGATAATAATGATTGGAATAATGCTGAACATGGTAAGTTTAACGACCTATATGGTCTGACCATGCATGAATTTGGGCATACAATTGTGTTTGAATCCAGACTTAATAACACTAAAAAATACAAGGAAAGTACTAGTAAAGAGAGTTTGGCTCCCAACATTTATAATTATCAGGGAATGGCTCCTGTCATAGATAATAGTTATCACCTGGAAGCGCCCGGTAATGTTGATAGACTAAGTGGCCAAACCGGAGGATGGAATGGTGATTTTCCCCAGCGTAGATGGCTCCTTACCAAACTTGCCTTATTATTCGCAGAACAAGCTGGTTGGAAGTTAAGAACCGATGTGCAACCTTTTATGGAGCATACAATAACGTCGAATTCCACTCTCCCCAAATTAGCAGAAGGAACCCCTTATGAATTCCAATTAGAAGCTACAGGAGGAGTTCCTTTTTATCATTGGGAGTTAATTTCAGGTGAACTTCCCGAAGGCCTGTCTCTCAATAAATTCACAGGAAAAATCAGTGGTACCCATTTAATTAAAAATGGAAAATCAAATTACCAGTTCACCATTGGGCTTAAAGATTATGACGAAAAATCGGATTTTTTCAAAAAACAATTTTCCATAACTATTGAGTCAGCAGAAACAGTTACTGATATAGATGGAAACCGTTACAAAACGGTAAAAATCGGCGACCAGACCTGGATGGCAGAAAACCTCCGTACCACAAAATGTAATGACGGCACTCCAATCAGCCGAATCCAAATCGGCGAAAGTAGCACAGGAGCGGGTATGTATTGGCACAGCAATAATCCGTCTAGTGAAAATAGCAAGAAATACGGTCCGCTTTACAACTGGCCTGCCGTTACGAAATGTGATGTTTGCCCCCCAGGTCGGCGCGTCCCTCCCCAGGACGAATGTAATAAAGTACTCAGGATCTGGGATGGGCAAAAAGATGATCAGGGAAATACCATCTATTCAGATCAGCCCTACAAAGGAGCCGGATTAGCCTATGCTGCCAAACAGTTGAGAGAAACGGGAAGCATCTGGCCTAATAACGAATCTGCCACAAATTCAACAGGTTTTTCAGCTGTTCCGGGAGGATGGCTTTGGGGGAGTAATTTCAGTTATCTGGGAAGAAGAACGGCTTATTGGAGTACAAAAAATGGAAGCCCGATGTTTACCAAAGTTGCTGATGGAAATAATGGCACGTGGACCGGCCAGGCTTCATCCCAGGATGTGCTGTATATCAGGTGTATTAAGAAGAACTAAGGTTTAAACATTTTATTGAAGAATTTTATACGAGGTCGGCTTTGATAAGCCGGCCTCGTATTATTATTGTTTACCTGGTCCAAAGGCATGAGGAGTTAGCTTCAGTGTTACATCCCCATCATAAGGTGTAAAGTTAGATTGGGGAGTGAATGATTCAGCGCCTATTTTTATTTGATAGTTTGCCAGATTAATTCCTTCTATTTGTGGATAGGGCAAATAAATAAGTCTGTCTAAGCTACTTTGGGTTCCTGTGTGATAAACCTTCAGACTTGTACATTCATTTGAATTTTGCTGGTTAAGAAGGAGAATCTCCTGTCCGGTTTCAGGCACATTAAACATTTTTGTGCATGAAGCGCCATATTCCTTTACCTGAAAGATGGTTTCTTTAAAACTGTTTGCAGGGGTAGAGGTACCTGGAGTTTCTGCAGTACCAGGATCTTTGGCGAAGATATGATTGGGGCTAATGTCATATAAACTATTATAAACCAATTCGTCTTCTGTACTAAAATTCGCTATTTCATTGTCATTATTGTAATAAGTAACCTCTATGTGATATCCTATCTTTTGGGTATGTCCTGTCATCATTTCCCCAGGGTTCAAAATGGGAGCTACCAGGAAATAGTCCTGAGATAAGTTTAAAAAGTTGGTATGGCCATTGATGGTCCAATCAAATAATTTCTGATATGGATTAAAAGGAATTACGCCTGTTTCTCCTTCTACTTCCACGAACCTTACAGCGTATTCGACCAATATTTTAGTGACTGTTGAATCAGAAGAAAATTTGATCTGCAACCCTAAACCCGGATCAGCAATGACCATCTTTTTGGTTGTAGCAGTATTATTTCCATTAGCCGGGAATTTTTTGTCCCCTTTTTTTGTGTCAATATCAAATGCTAGACTAGCCATAAGATTAATAATTAAACAATTAAACAAACATGTTGACTCGTTTCAACAAAGCGAAAACAAAACTTTTCAATATCCAACAGTTTTACAATCTATCAGTTTTTCCTTCATTTTGAATGAAGTATGATTACTTATAATCCATACCGGCAGGAATTTACCTGATAACAGATATCTTTGAAGTTTTTGATTATTATTGTAATACTCTCTTGTATCTGAAGAGATACTTATTTTGGGATTATGCAATAGTACATAATATTCTAATGAATATAAAGCTGGTGAAAACGTTTATTTTTAGCTTTTTGTGGAGTGTTTTTTTCTTTGTGACCTTTCCTTCGATTATAGGGCAGGAAACCTTGATCGATAGTCTCAATCAGATGGCTTATGAACGTTATCGGGAAAATGTTGGAGAAGGAAAAGCGCTGGCTTATCGTGCTTTATATTTAGCGCAGCATCAGCAGGCCTCCTTATCAATGGTAGATAGTTATATCAATCTGAGTAGGTGCTTCCGTTTGGAAAGCCAGTGGGACTCGGCATATTGGGCCCTGGACCAGGCGATCAAACTTGGGGAAGCCAATCAATACACACAGGGTCTGATGAATGCTACTAATAATCTGGCTGCGTGTTATCTGACACGGGGCGAAGTAGCTGAGGCTGAGCCTTATCTGAAACAATCCCTGATGTATGCAAATGAAATAGAAGATGCTAAAGGACAGGCTAATGCATATAATAATCTGGCTATTATTGCAGAATCAAGGTTGACTTATGATACTGCAATTATTTACCTGAAGGGAGCACTTTCAGTGTATCTGCAAATCAAAGATAGTAGTGGGATTGCCCGTACCTATACGAATCAGGCTTTCCTTTTTGGCAATCTTCAAAAGAATGACTCCGCGATTCTTTATTGTTTTAAGGCCTTACGCATTCAGGAGGAATTAGGACTATTCTCTCAGCAGGCCGAAATTCACAATCAAATTGCAGAATTATATTTTAAACAGGAAAATGAGAAAGAGGCGCTGGAACAGTATCAATCAGCGTTGAAGTTGTATGAAAAAATAGGAGATGTTGGCGGGGAAGCATCAGCTTGCAATAATATTGGGTCTGTTTTGTATGATATGAATCAGCTTTCGGAAGCACTTCCTTATTTGGAGAGAGGGATCGAATTGGCCCGGAAGACTGAAGACCCTTTTCTTATCGGAAGTATTCTTGTAAATTTGGCAGGCACATACAAAGGGCTTGACCGACCAGATCGCCTGATCGAATCATTATATCGGGAGGCAATTCCTTATTTAGAGGAAACCCAATCTCGCTCCTTATCAGTGGCTTATGATGGGTTGGGAAGTTTGTTTCTAAAACAAAATCAACTGGAAAAAGCAAAGACCTGGTTTGATAAAGCGCTGGAAACCTCAACATATTTTGGAGACCTGAAAAGCCAAAAATTTATTCTTCAGCACCTGTTTCAAACTCATCAAAAGCTGGGAAATGATGCTCAGGCTGTTGATATACTCTTAAAATACCAATTCGTAAAAGATAGCCTGCTCAACCTCGAATCCTTCGAGACCATCAATCAACTCAATATCGAATACGAAACCGAGAAAAAGGAAAAACAAAACCTTCAACTCCAGAACGATCTTAAGACTTCACAACTTGCAGAAGCTGAGCAAAAAGCCCAACGCAACCAAATTCTGGGCATTGGTTCACTCATTCTTCTACTTGGCCTGGGAGGATTTATCTATTACCGCTATCGTCAGCGCATTCACCTGAAAGAACGTGAAATAGAACTCGAACAAGAGCGCCTCCGCAAAGAGCAACAGGAAAAAGAAGCAGCAAAGCTCCGTGAACTGGATACAATGAAAACCCGTTTTTTTACAAATATTTCGCACGAATTTCGCACACCTCTCACCTTGATCATCGGGCAAAACGAGCAGCTTAGGACTGCTACCGATGATCAGAAATGGCAGAATCGGATTGAAATGGTAGGCCGTAACGGCCACCGTCTCCTCGACCTGGTCAATCAGGTGCTTGACGTCGCCAAACTGGAAGCCGGAGGTATGACTCTGGAATTAACCCATATCGATGCCATTCCTTTTCTAAAAAATCTGCTCTATTCCTTCGAGTTTATGGCTCGTGAAAAAGAGATAGAATTGGTTTTTGACAGCAAACTGGGGCGGATTGAAACCGTTTTTGATTATAAAAAAATCGAAAGGATAATTTTTAACCTGCTTTCCAACGCCATGAAATTTACCCCGATGGGAGGTACAGTAAGAATGGCAGTTGAACAAAAAGAGGATTTATTGAAAGTGATGATTGCAGACTCAGGTGTGGGAATTAATGCCAACCAGCTTCCCTATATCTTCGACAGGTTTTATCAGGCTGATAGCAGTGAAAATCAACCCCAACCTGGAACAGGGATTGGTCTTTCTCTGGCTAAGGAGTTGGTAGAATTGCATAACGGGAAAATTGAAGTGGAAAGTGAATTAAACAGGGGAACTACTTTTACGATTTACCTGCCAATTCTCCCCAATCCTGATACTTATTTTGTCAAATCAATTGGCAGCCAGTTGAATCCGGAGGCACTACCCAGTAAGAAGATTGCTTTTATGGAGCCTGCATTTACAGTAACCACAAATGAGCAAATTCTTCTGATAGAAGATAATCCTGACGTGCGTGCTTTTATCAAAGAACAAATCCTCAGTTTTGGTTATCAGGTATATGAAGCGGCTGATGGAGTCGAAGGTTTGGAAAAAGCGCAGGAAACTATCCCTGATCTGATTATTTCAGATATTATGATGCCAAGACTGGATGGGTATGGTGTCGCAAAAGGATTAAAAGCAGACGAAAGAACCAGCCATATTCCAGTTATTTTGCTGACTTCCAAAGCTTCGGATGAAAGCCGGATTACTGGTCTGGAACTTGGCGTGGATGATTATCTGCTAAAGCCATTTAATGCCAGGGAGCTGGAAATTCGCATTGGCAATTTGATTGAACAACGGAGAAGACTGCGGGAAAGATTTAGTTCGTCAACCATCATTCGCCCCAATGAAGTGAGTACAGAGTCGATGGATCAGCAATTTCTCAAAAAAGTATTAACCTGCATTGAGGATAATTTGAGCAATGAACAATTTGGAGTAGAAATACTGGCTAAAGAAGTCGGAATGGGAGTCAATAACCTCAACCGTAAATTAAGTGCTTTGGTAGACCAAACTGCTGGTAAATTGATTCGCTCAATGCGCTTGCAAAGGGCTGCAGATCTCCTGAGGCAAAATGCGGGGACGATTGCAGAAATTGCCTACGATACCGGTTTTAATAGCCATGCCAGTTTTAACAGAAGTTTTAAGCAGCAATTTGGCATTTCACCGACCGATTATCAAAAGGAGCATGGATAATCATTTCCTAAATGACGTATCAAATTCAGTAAAAACCCCTACCTTCCTTAAGTTCCTGCAAAAATAATTTGGATCATTTTCCTCTCAAATGCCTTGTTCCAGGCCCAATTGTGAAAAATGCTAAACATTTTGTGAAAAGTGTGAAATGATTTTGGGGTCATTCCCTGAGCTTTGTAATCATTGGAATAATCCAATAATCATTTATTCCTGATATGCTTGTGTTATGAACAGTTTGCAATTTCATTTATCCCCACAATTGACTGGCTTTGTATAAAACTGGCATATCGCGTAGTGAATTGCTGAGGTAATAAAACCCGAGTAAAAATTATTTTTCTCTCTGAGAAAGATAATATGATGTGAGTCTAAAGCTGAGAAATCATTAGGTAAACAAAAAAGGAAATGCATGAAATATTGTGTTGATATAAGATTGACATAATGTTGGTGATAACAAAAAAAAGGGAAGCAGAAAACTTTATAGAGTACGCAAAAATCAATTTTCTAACTTTAATCAATTTAATTCTATGAAAGCTTTATCAGCAACTAAGATCGATTCTCATTCCGGCAGCACGAAAATGGGATGTTTTATCATTTCCATTCATGTTACTGCGACAGTAACCTTGTATGAAAGAGAGGATAATACTTTCTATTTAAATGTTCAATATGCCTATAGCGGTTCTAAAAGTGGGAGCGGGGCTATTAATCCTGATGTTAGTGGAAATTTCAAGGGGTGTAAAGAGGTTAGCAAAAATGTTGAGGTTTGTGTTGAAATTGAAAACTGGAATCTAACTTCCTCAGATATCAGTTTTGACCTTACCGCTTCTATTTCGCATACATCTACTCCTAAATTGGGACCAGATTATATTTTCAAGAATCAGCGATTTGCCGGATCTTTAGCCCATATC
>JAGQVA010000235.1 GCA_020438265.1 Bacteroidota bacterium | reverse complement strand
TTCAACATTACGGGCATCCTTAGAAAAACCAATTCCGACGAGATAAAGCGTTTTATCTAGATTCTTATAGGCCGCAGCATATTGCCTTTCTTTAATCTGCTGAATGGCATTAGTAGCGGGTTCTTCGAGTTTGAATTCCATGAGGTAAAGAAACTCGGAGGTTTCAGCCAACAGGTCTAAGCGTCCCTGGTGTTTCGTGATTTCTGACCGAACGTAAAGTCCCATAAATGAGGTAACCAGATAGATAATCGTATGAAAATATCCTTCCCACATTTCAAAGACACTCTGTTCTTTCTGCTTGCGGTTTTTAGGGGTAAGGTGATATGAGATATCCGACAATAAAACCGTTAATTGTTCTATAAATAAATCGACATTGCCTTCTTCCAGGCCTCTTTCCATTTTAATAAGCGCATTGCTGACAATAGAAGTCGATTTATAAGTAAAGGATTGAATCAGATTCTGAAAAAATGATTTGCGAACTTCAATATTGGGATAATTCAACAAATAATTGATCTCATACTTTTTCCGCCGGGCTTTACTAATCGTCAAATAACCTGTCTGAAATAATAACCCAGCCATTTCAAGTTCTTCCAGTGAAAATTTGTCAAAAAAGGTGCTATCCACCTCTTTGTTTTCCAGTTCTTTGGGATTAATTCCTCTATCCCGGATTGTATCAACCAGAAAAGAAGGTGTGCCTGAAGCAAACCAAAAATTACCGAAATAATTTTGTTCGAAGAAGTGCAGGATCGAGAATGGATTATACAAACGCGTTTGCCCATCGAAAGAATAGCCGTTATACCACATTTTAACGCCTTTTAATAATTCTTCCGTAGACATTTGAAATGCTTTCGCCGCAGCCGGAATATATTCCTTAAAATAAATAAGCAGCTCTTCATGAGTTATCCCTAACAAATCATTGCTTAATGGATGAATACTCAGATCCGTCAGATTATTCAAATCAGAAAAAAGGCTCACTTTGCTAAATTTGGACACGCCGGTGATAAACAAGAAACGAAGATGCCCCTGGGCTTCCAGGTCTTTCAATGGTGAGAAAAAACGCCTTAGGATTTTCTGATTCTTTCTGGCTTCATCCAGTTCTGTTAAAAAATCAATAATGGGTTTATCATACTCATCGATCAAAACAACAACAGGGTTATCTTGCTGCGAGATTTGCGAAACCAGGGATTTGAATTTCAGTGCTAAAGAAACATTGGATAATTTTACATCATACTGTTTAGCATATTGATGTAGTTGTTCATTCAAAGATGCTTCAAGATCTTCTACTTCGTGTCCATAAGCAGCAAAATTAAATTGCAAGACCGGATAAGGAGTCCAATGATAATTCGTTTCCTTGCTTATATATAAATTCTCGAATAACTCTTTTTCTCCCCTAAACAAATGAGCAAGTAAAGAAACCAACAGAGATTTTCCGAAACGTCGAGGGCGAGACAAAAAATACAGGGAACCAGAGTCAATTAACTCATAAATCTGCTTCGTTTTATCAACGTAGAGTAGGTTTTCATCTATAATGCCTTTAAAATTTTGCCTCCCTGTGGGTAGTTTCTTCATAATTCAAAGATAACATAAAAGGGGGAAATTTCTCTAAGGAGTTTAGAGATCCCTATCTTCAAAACCACCCCTTAACCAACTCATTCTTAGTCATCCTCAACACCGCCAGATAAGGATTATACCCTGGCTTTAAATCCTTCCCACCCGCAAGCTGATGAATCTGATAATCATAAAAACCTGCCTCGGCAAAATCTCTCATTTGGTGTATCTTAAAATTAAAGACAGCGTCACTCACACGGCTATCAGCATTTTCAAGGAAACGATTCGGGAAATCGGCTTCATTCAAAAACGGCCTGGCAAAACCAATCATTTCCAGTTCTTTCTTTCGCAGAACTTCCTCACAAAATGCACGCGACCGAAAACCACCGGTAATCATCAAAGGCAGATTAGTGTGTTTCCTTATTTTACGGGCAAAATCCATAAAATAGGCTTCTCTTTCCTGCGTTGATTTGCGCTGATATCTTTCGGTCAGGAAGGTAATGTTTTCATAGGTTCCTCCGGAGATTTCCAGTAAGTCGATTCCCTGTTCTTCCAGCTTCTGAATGACGATCAATGAATCTTCTTCATTAAATCCTCCCCGCTGAAAATCTGCGCTGTTTAATTTTACAGAAACGGGGAAATCTGCTCCCAGCTCTGCCCGCACTCTCCGGACGATATCTAACAGTAAACGAGACCGGTTTTCGATACTACCTCCATATTCATCTGTCCTTTGATTGGTAATGGGAGACAAAAACTGATTGAGCAGGTACCCGTGAGCCGAATGAATTTGCACACCAGTAAATCCCGCCTTTTTGCACAGAATCGCCGTGTTTACAAAACGATCTTCCACATCTTTAATCTCTTCCATCGTCATAGCACGGGGTTTGGCGAAGAGCATCAGTTTTTTGAGTTTAACCGCTGATGGGGCAATGGGCTTAAAAGTTGAAAAGATCGTTGATTGACGTCCTGCATGACTGATTTGAGCCCAGAAATGTGTGTTGTTTTGCGTTCCAGCAGCAACCATTCTGGATAAAGCAGGAAGGCCACTTTCATCCTCCAGGACGATATTGGCTGATGCTTCTTTAAATCGACGATCTACGATGATGTTCCCGGAGATAAGTAAACCTGCATCATTAGCGGACCAATGGCGATACAGATGCTCTAATGCTGCCGTTGCATGTTGATTGCGATCTGCCAGGCGTTCTGTCATGGCCGCTTTGGCGATGCGGTTTTTGATTGTGGCTCCGCAGGGGAGTTGGAGTGGTTGGAGGAGGGGATTTGTATGGGAGGACATAATATTCGGATTGAGGGCACTAAGGTAGGGATAACTAATTGGTTGGACAATAGGGAATTACCCGAATTCACCATTTCCCACCAATATTCCCTATCTTTACTTCCCTATGTCACATACCCAAATTGTCCCACTCGACCGATATAACTGGGAGCTTTGTCTCGATATCAAACTGAGCGAAGCACAGGCGGATTTTATCCCTTCGGTTTTGTACTCTCTGGCCCAGGCCAAATTCGAGGATCTGGCTCCCTACGGGATTTTTCATCATGGGAAAATCGCAGGATTTTTGATGTATGGCGAATTCGCAGGAATTTGCTGGATCAATCGAATTATGATCGATATCGACTTTCAGGGTCAGGGAATTGGCAGTGCTGCTTTACAGCAATTAATTGCTCAGCTTAAACGCAAAATGAGTTGTCGGGAAATTCGGACAAGTTATTCAGTAGAGAATATTGCTGCGGATCGTTTTTTTCGGGCGCATGGGTTTGTGCCCTCTGAAGCGGTTACGGGAGAGATCGTAGCAAGATTGGGCTAATCACCAAAAGCCATATTATCAATCAATCGAGTTTTTCCTAAATAGGCAGCGATGAACAAGTGAGGTTGAAAAGAAGGATCCAGGGAAGACAAATCTTCCAGCGTCTTTCCATTCAAAACCTCAAAATAATCCAGTTTCACCAAAGGAAATTTATCCAATTCCTTCAGCGCGAAGTTTTGAATTTCATTTATAGAAGAAAATTCACTCCGCCTCGCCTGAATCGCGTTCAAAGTCTGACTCAAAAACAAAGCCTGCTCCCTTTCTTCCCGATTCAAATAGACATTACGCGAACTCATCGCCAGCCCATCTTCTTCCCTAATGATAGGGCAGGGGACCACTTCAAGCGGAAAATGTAGTTCTTCCACCAAAGTCTGAATAATCCGGCATTGCTGGTAGTCTTTTAACCCAAAATAAGCATGCGTAGGCTGCACCAGATGAAAAAGAATGGAAACTACCTGTACCACTCCATTCATGTGGCCGGGACGAGAAGCACCGCATAGTTTTTGGTCCAGGTCTTTAATATCAAAATAGAATTGAGCCTTTGCCGGATAAACCTCTTGGGTAGATGGCGCAAAAATGGCATCCACTCCCAGACCAGCCAGCATACGGGCATCTTTTTCCAAATCACGGGGATAGCGTTCGAAGTCTTCATTAGGTCCAAACTGAGTTGGATTCACAAAAATACTGACAATGGTCAGGTCATTTTCTTTCACAGAAGCCTGTGCTAATGTAGCATGTCCTTCATGCAAAGCTCCCATTGTCGGAACCAGGCCAATACGAAAATTGGGATTGATTTTTTTGCGGTAAATTCGGAGGTCTGGAATATTTCGGATGATATCCATTTCAGTGTTGGGCAGACGATAACCCGGCCAATATAAGCAATCATAAATTGTTAATACAAATATTTTTGCGTATTTTTGTGCCTGATTTTAATAAAAACTTAATTACGCATAGCTTTCCGCTTGCGCCCTCTTAAAAAAAATAACATGGATAAAAAACTGAGAATTCTCTATGTAACATCAGAAATCGATCCGTTCCTTAGACTAAGTTCTGCAGCAGACTTAATCAGGCTCTTACCCCAAAGGCTACAGGAAAAAGGACATGAGATCAGAATTTTTATGCCAAAGTTTGGTGTGATCAATGAAAGAAGAAACCGCCTTCACGAAGTGGTAAGACTTTCAGGGATCAATATCAGGGTTGCAGGAGAAGAAAAGCCTCTCACTATCAAAGTTGCCTCTATTCCTAATGCTAAACTACAGGTTTATTTTCTGGACAATGAGGATTACTTTAAGCGCAAATCCGTGTTATCAGATCCGAACAGCGAAAAATTCCACATGGATAATGACGAGCGTTCGATCTTTTTCTGTAAAGGAGTGATTGAAACAGTGAAAAAACTGGGGTGGCCTCCAAATATTATTCACTGTCATGACTGGATGACTTCTTTTATTCCATTATATTTGCGGACGCATTATAAAGATGACCCAATGTTCCAAAATACAAAAACAGTATTTACGGTTTATAATAATGGGTTTGAAAGCGAACTGGCCAATAATTATCTGGATAAGGTTAGAGTAGATGGAATCGCGGATGAAACGTTAGACAACTATACCGGAAATAATTACGTTGGGGTTTGCAAAGGAGGAATCGCCCTGTCTGATGTGGTTACAAAAGGGCATCCCGAAATTGACGCTAAACTTGAAGAATATCTTGACGAAACTCAGGAACAAAAAATATACTTTGATACCAATGATAAAGACTCTTATGTGGAAGGGTATCAAAAGCTATACGCTGACATTGCAAATTAACAATACCTTGAAAAGAAATCATTCTTTAAGGCTGTCTGCTATAGTAGCGACAGCCTTATTTTTTATTATAGGTTGCACAGGAGAGACAGGCACTACGGCTATCGATGTGCTGCCAGACAGTGATTTGATTGGGCTGACTTACTCGGATACCTTCACGATTGAGATGGAAACGATCGTCATTGATTCATTTACCACCTATCAGGCGGGAAGACAAATTTTTGGAAATTATCTCGATCCTGAGTTTGGTGACATTTCCGCCGCTACTTATACCGAGGTTCTTCCCCGCTCCGGACTCAATTTTGGTGATACTGCTAATATCAGATATGATTCGATTGTTCTGAGAATGAATATCGATAATTATTATGGAAGATTAGAGACTCCGCAGGCGCTGGTTATTCATGAGTTGACGGAGAAATTTCCGGAAACTGACACGATGTACTCAAATGATTCCCTGGCCTATGATGCTGCCTGGAATCTTGCCGGGGATAGAGTCCTGGATTTCTCCCAACAAGGAGTGGATATTATTACGGTCAGACTCGATGACAGCCTGGGAAGGCGTATTCTTTTTGCCAATGCGGACACGCTTGGGGATAAGGATTTATTCAAAGAACTATTCAAAGGGTTTTATATTAGTACCAAGCCGCTTAGATATTTTTCACGGGAACCCGGGGCCATTTTTTCTCTTTTTGCAGCCAGTACATCTACACAACTGGAGCTTTATTATCAAAAAAGAGACTCTGCTTCTGGCCCGTTTACAGCCAAAATGGAACCTTTTCTCATTTCTCTTTCCACTCCCCGGTTTCATAACTTTAAGCGCAACAATTTTAATGAAAAAATTATTTCGCAATACCTGACCCAACCAGACCAAAGTACTTTCTATGAAGTTATCCAGGGAGGAGGAATCATTAATTATGTAAAACTTCCTTATATTAAAAACCTGGGAGAAGTTCTGATTAGTAAGGCAGAATTATTATTATATGTTGAAACCAAGTTTCTGGGAAGCAACAACCGTTTTCAACCTCCGATTGAACTGGAGAGTATTTTTGCAGATGAAAACAAACAGGAAGTCATTATTTCCGGCACTCGCGTTTTACTCTCTGATCCTGCCGATTTTGATGCCAATGAGGGTGCTTATGTCATTCGTTTGAATAATTACATCCAGGAATTATTAATCGAAAGAAGAGAAAATTACGGATTTTTCCTCGCTCCCAATAATCGGAGTTTTCAGGTAAACCGGGCTATTTTTGGCGGAACAGGTCACCCAACCTTAAAACCTGTCTTGCGCGTTACCTATACTAATTTGCCTAAGTAACCGTATTTTATTAAAATAAAGGCCATACTGAAATAACAGTATGGCTTTTTATATTTCCCCCGACGACTTTTACAAAAACATCAAAATCAAAACATCAAAACTATGTGTGGAATTGTCGGTTATATTGGCCACCAACAGGCCTGTCCCATTATTATTGAAGGATTAAAAAGACTCGAATATCGCGGATATGACTCGGCTGGTGTCGCTCTGATAACCCCTGAGATACAGGTATTTAAAAAGCAGGGAAAGGTGGCTGACCTCGAAAATGCCATTGGCGATCAAGAACCGGATTCAACCATTGGAATGGGGCATACCCGATGGGCAACTCATGGAGAACCCAATGATATCAACGCCCACCCTCATGTTTCTGCATCTGGTAGTTTTGCCCTGATTCACAATGGAATTATAGAGAATTATAGTTCGCTGAAAACCCAACTGATTGCTCACGGATATGAATTTCAAAGCGCAACTGATACCGAAGTATTGGTTCAGCTTATTGATTATATCTATCAAAATGATCAGGTAGAACCAGCAGAAGCAGTCAGGCTCGCCCTTACCAAAGTGGTAGGTGCTTATGGAATCATTGTTACCTGTAAAGACACTCCAGACCAACTGATTGTCGCGCGAAAAAGCAGCCCGATTGTTATTGGTGTAGGAGAAGGGGAATACATTATTGCTTCTGATGCTGCACCGATTATCAACTACACCCGTGATGTTATTTACATGGATGATAATGAAATGGCGATTCTCACCCGAGATTTTCATACGATTAAAACCATTGATAATATCGAGCGCACTCCGCTGATCAAAAAAATTGATATGGAGCTCGAAGCCATTGAAAAAGGTGGATACGAACACTTCATGCTGAAGGAAATCTTTGAACAGCCCCAATCTATTGCAGAAAGCTTACGAGGTCGTATCAATCCTTTAGACAATTCTGTCTATCTGGGAGGACTTGAGGATGTTAAAGATCAAGAAGAGCACACGTCTGAACTCCGGAACCAAATATCCCGCCTCCAGCAGGGACTGAATGGGCAAATAACCCGCAGTG
>JAGQVA010000234.1 GCA_020438265.1 Bacteroidota bacterium | reverse complement strand
ACAATTGGCCCTCGAACCCAAAAAGTACAAAAACGCGCGCAGGTTGGTTCCTGCGAAAAAAGAGCCCCAGGAACCTACAACGGATAATACACGGATTGAGCAAATCCGGAAAATTGTCGCTCGTGCTTAAACACAGTTTGAACTGATTCGAAATATTATTTTGGAGTTTTGCGCTTCCGGATGTTAGTTTACAAGTCTGGAAGCGCAATTTTTTATGTTTACCCTGGAAAATACCATTTATCTCTGGACAGCAATTGGGATTATTATTTTTCCCATTTTGCTGAGAATTACAGCCCCTTATGGTCGTCATACTACTCGCAATTGGGGCCCTATGATCTCCAATAATCTGGGTTGGATTATCATGGAGTTTCCTTCCCTGTTGTTAATGCCTTTATTGTTTTTTCTTTCTCCCGGAGAAAAAACATGGGTTTCGTGGATATTTCCACTCTTATGGATCATCCATTACGCCAACAGGACCTTTATCTTTCCCCTTCGTATCCGAACCAAAGGAAAACAAATGCCTTTACTCATTGCAATCATGGCCATTGGATTTAATTTGATGAACGGATCGATCAATGGACTTTATTTGGGGAATCATGCACAAAATTATACTGCCGAATGGCTTACAGATATTCGGTTTATGATTGGTTTATTGCTTTTTATTGGAGGAATGGCCATCAACTGGCAATCAGATACGATATTGATCAACCTGCGGAAACCAGGCGAAAAAGGATACAAAATCCCTTATGGAGGAATGTTTCGCTGGATTTCCTGTCCAAACCATTTTGGAGAAATCATTGAGTGGACAGGTTTTGCGATTCTGACCTGGTCGATTTCAGGACTGGCTTTTGCCATCTGGACAGCGGTGAATCTGATCCCGAGGGCTTTGGATCACCATAGATGGTATCGGGAGACGTTTGAGGATTATCCGGCGGATAGGAAGGCTGTGATTCCTTTTTTGTGGTAGGTGGGAATATTTTAACACAGAGTCACTGAGCCACAGAGGTTTGGTTTTTGGGAGAACTCTTTTATTGATTTCCAATTTTTGAAGTGACAGTTTTTAACTTCAACTTCAATCTCAACTTCAAAAGCAATCAAGGTGGAAAACCAATCGATTCATAAAAAGAAATATTTGTTGCTTTTGTAGTTGCAGTTGTATTTGAGGTTTTATGAATTTTCTCTGTGGCTCTGTTCCTCCGTGTTTAATTAAAAAAAGGCCATCCACATTCATCTCCGTGCCTCCGCTTTTGGCTTATCCAAAAAATCTTTCTAATATTGATTGTAACTATCAATTTAACTCACCTATGAAAATCACTTTTTACGGACACGCTACGTATGGCATCGAACTGGGCGGGAAAAACCTGCTTTTCGACCCTTTTATCTCACCCAATGAAAAAGCCGGAGATATTGATATCAATTCCATTCCGGCAGATTATATTTTGATTACCCATGGCCATCAGGACCATGTAGCAGATGTGGAAGCCATTGCTCGCAGAACCGGAGCCACACTGATCTCCAATTTTGAAATCATTTCCTGGTTTGCCAATAAAGGCATAGAAAAAGGTCATCCGATGAATCACGGAGGAAAATGGAATTTTGACTTTGGAAGTGTGAAATATGTGAATGCGGTTCATTCCAGTACTTTGCCCGATGGTAGTCCTGGCGGAAATCCTGGCGGATTTATTATTGAAAGTGCAGAAGGGAATTTTTATTATTCCGGAGATACAGCCCTTCATTACGATATGAAACTGTTGGGTGAATACCACAATCTGGATTTTGCTTTCCTTTGCATGGGCGATAATTTTACTATGGGAGTGGATGATGCCCTCATTGCTGCCAACTTTGTGGGAGTTGACCGAGTCTTTGGTATGCATTATGATACATTTGGTTATATCGTTATTAACCATGATGTAGCTAAAGCCAAATTTCAGAAAGCAGGAAAAACTTTGCATTTGCTGGATATTGGTGAAAGCACCAAACTATAAAAAGATATATTGAGTATGCCGGAGGAACAAAAAATCACTTCCAATAAATGGATCGCCATATTGTCGTATATGACAATTATAGGATGGGCAGTTGCTATGCTCGTTCATCTTCGGACCCCCAACCCTTCTCAGGTACAGGTTTTTCACTTACGGCAATCTCTGGGGCTTATTCTCTCAATTATCATTATCTCTTTTATTATTTCTATTCCCTTACTGGGAATGATTGTATTTTTGATTGGTTGTTTCTTTTTCTTCCTCCTTTGGATTGTTGGATTAAGAAGCGCTATAAAAGGCCAATTTAAGGAAGTCCCGGTTTTTGGGGAATATTATCAGAAATGGTTTAAAAGCATTTAAATGCACGGTTATTTTTTAATCACTGTTGCGACTAATATCAGTATATTTCCAGATAATTTTAGTAAATTTTCACTGTACACTTAATTAACAACAACTAAACAACTTATTCTATGGAATCAACAACGCAGAATCCCGCCACTCAGCCTTATCAGCATCTGATTGATAACGGGTATGAGTTTCAACTGGGTGATTATATCAACCGTGGGTGGGAAATATTTAAGAAAGATCCCGGACCATTTATTGGCTACACTTTGCTGATGATGGTCATCATGGTGGTGGCTGCTTTTACAATTATCGGTATTTTCTTTGTCGCAGGGCCATTGGTAGGGGGATTTTATATTTACGCCAATAAAGTAGCCAATGATGAACCCCGCAGTTTTTCTGACTTTTTCGAGGGTTTTGCCTTTACCGGGCAGCTGGCAATATCTATGCTGGTAACAGCGGTACTTGTTTTTATCGGTTACCTCCTCCTTTTTATTCCTGGTATCTATTTAGGCGTTGCTTATGGATTTACCATTCCTTTGATCGTGTTGGGAGGCATGGATTTCTGGTCTGCGATGGAAACAAGTCGTAAAGTAATCACTAAAAACTGGTTCTGGTTTTTCCTCTTTGGAATTGTGGTAGGAATTATCGCAGCAGTAGGTGAGATCGCTTTAATCATTGGTATTTTTGTTACCATGCCTATTGCCATGTGTATTCAATACGCTGCTTTTGAAGGAATTATGGGTTCTGCAGCCTCTCATTCCTATGAGAATAAAATTGATGAGATCGGAACCATTGATGAGATCGATGATACGCAGGGAGGAATATAGTCTTCCCTTTTGATAATTAGCACAACAATTTAAATTTATTTGATATGGAAAAGGGTATTTACGACGGATCTACCGATCAATACAGACATCTTATTGAGGATGGATATGACTTCCATCTGGGCGATTATATCAGTCGGGGCTGGGAAATATTTACCAGTAAAGGTTGGAGTTTCTTTGGGTTTACCCTTCTGTTTATAATTATTTCCGGAGTTGTTGGTTCGATAACGGAAAATTTATCGATCTCCAATTTAAATGTGATTGGTACCATCATAGAGACAGTTATCAGTGGAGCACTAACTGCCGGATTTTTTGTAGTTGCAGATAAGATTCATCATGGTGAGAATTCGGATTTTGGGGACTTCTTCAAAGGCTTTGACGATTTTGCCCAGATTGCATATTCACAATTGTTGATTCAGGTATTCGCTCTGGCAGCTGGGAGTATTTTACTTGGCCGATTGTTTATTGGGACAAATATTTGGGAAGCATTTATTGATCCTGCTACTCCGTTAGCGTTAGATCTGGAAAGTATCAGAGAAATGCTTACTTCAGTCAAATTTATAACTACCGGCTCCCTTGTATTACTGATTCTCCTTTACATCAGTGTTGCTTACCAGTTTACCATTCCATTGATTGTATTTGGCAGACTGAAGTTTTGGGATGCAATGGAAACCAGCCGTCGTATCATTACCCGTAATTTTTTCAACTTCTTCTTACTGTATCTGGTCTCAATTGTTTTCCTGTTTATTGGTATGCTTGTATTTATTGTCGGAGTATTTGCAGCAGTTGCATTTATGTTTTGCATTACTTACGCTGCCTATATTGATATTGTGGGGCATGCCTCTAGTCTGGAAGATAAAATTGAAGAAATTGGAAATAATCCTGAATAAATAAAACTTAAAAAGAAAAAGGGGCAAGAAATTTCTTGCCCCTTTTTCTTTTTACTAATAAATCTTATGCTCCTGGATTAGCCTCCGGCTGCCGTCTCAACAATTCTTCATTCAACAAATACAAAGCGCTGGTATTTCCGTCAATCAGCTTCAATTTTCCAATCAGGTTTCTCATCGTAGATTCTTCCTCTACCTGCTCTTTCACAAACCACTGGAAGAACTCGTGAGTAGCAAAATCTGCCTCATCCAGAGCCGCTTTGACGATTTGATGAATGGATTTGGTGATATATTGCTCGTGCTCAAGCGTTTTCTGAAATACTTCCAGGATAGAATTAAATTCATTCTCAGGTGCCTCGATAGAACCAATTGTCATTTTTCCATCTACCTCATGCAGATAATCAAATTGTTTCATTGCGTGCATCAACTCCTCCTCAGCCTGAACGCGGAAAAAATTGGCAAAACCATCCAGTTCCAGGTCCAGAAAATAAGAACACATGGCGAAATATTGATAGGCGGAAAATAATTCTTTGTGATATTGGGTCACAATCATTTCCTCCATTTTTTTACTGATCATAATTTTATCTCTTTTGATTACTAAATATCAATCATTTTAGCTTACAAATATAGGATTAATAACTCATTTGGAAACCCATTGTTTAAATTATGCTGAAGTTTGGAAAATGCATTGCACGTCAAATTTTCTTTAAATTCCGGGGCCAGCTTCGCGAATAACTTGAAAAATGTGTATTATTCGAGCAAACACACACGCATTATGTTTCGATATACTTTTCCAATCATTACGCTGCTAATCCTTTTACTTTTTGGTTGCAGTTCTGACCAGGATGAATCCCGGACCGAAGATCAGACCATTACAGAAACAGAATCTACGGAATCCATTTCAGATAAATCCGCTTTACTTTCGACAAGCCAGGCGATCATTGCCACGGGAGGAGTAAGGTCCAGGTCAGGTCCAAGTGTCCAGGACGGGATTATCCGATCTTTTGAGTTGGGAGAAATTGTTACAGTTACTGATAGTACGAAAGATCGGTTTGCGGTTACTGAGGGGGATGAATGTGACGGATTTGGTTACAGATGGTATCGGGTAAAAGACGCCGATCAAAAGGAATCCTGGGTTTTTGGTAAGTTTTTATATCATATTCTTGCCCTGGGTGAACGTCATTATGCCATTGGGCAAAGCATTCAGATTGGTCAAAAGACATGGTATTTTGGTGCGGCAGTAGAAGAAAGCTATGGTGCATCGGACTCAGAAGGTCTTACCGGGTGCGATATGCGTTTTCTTCCCTTTTTCTATGAAAAAAATGCGGGAACTGTTCATCCTGTTTATTATGATCGTACCATTGTTCGGTCAAATGATTTAGAGAGATACGAGGAACATTTTGGCGAAAGTGTTTTGTTATTGAACCAAATGTCTGAAGGTGGAAGTGTAACTATTAATGAAATCAGCCAGGACAATGTGGGGAGTGTGGATGTGAATCTCCAGATGGAACTATTTTATCAGGATGGAACAGCTGAAGGAACTTTAAGCCTGAGAGAAGACAACGGAACATTTAATGTTGTTAATTTTACCAAAACTCAATGATCTGCACATCTCTACGCTTTTTAAAAACGATTTTGTTTATCTCAGGGTGTATGCTTTTGTTTTGCCCAAAAGCCCTTTTTTCTCAAAAGAGTGAAATGCCATCTGCGGGAGTTCTTTTTACAGAAGAACCTATAACACTGGACGGGGTATTGGATGAATCTATTTGGCAAAGGGCCATTCCTGCGACGAATTTTTGGCAGTGGTTTCCTTCGGATACGCTGAGAGCAAAATTTCAAACGGAAGTGAGACTGGCTTTTGATGACCAAAACCTCTATGTCGGGGTAATATGTTTTGCTGAAGGAAGCGATTTTAAAACCAATTCTTTGAAACGAGATTATCGGGCGAGTGATGGAGGAGATAATTTCACGCTGGTTTTTGACCCTTTTCGTGATCAGACAAATGCGTTTGTTTTTGGGATTAATCCCTATGGGGTCCAGAGAGAGGCGCTTATCTCAGGAGGAGGCCGTCAAACGGATGATTTTAATACCTCCTGGGATAACCGTTGGTTCGCAGAAGCAAAAAGATATGAAGACCATTGGACCGGAGAGTTTATCATTCCTTTTACGACATTACGTTTTATTGAAGGAGAAACCGTCTGGTATTTTAATGCATATCGATTTGATACGCAGACGAATGAACGTACTACCTGGGTGAGAGTCCCTCAAAACCAGACGGTGATGAGCCGCGCTTTTAACGGAGAAATTATTTTTGAAAAACCGCTTAAGAAGCCTGGTGCCAATATTTCCCTGATTCCCTATATTCTTGGCGGAAGCACACAGAATTTTGAAGAAGGAGAAGAAAAACCTTCCCTCAACTGGAATGTAGGTGGAGATATGAAAGTTGCTCTGACACCATCACTGAATCTTGACCTGACTTTTAATCCTGATTTTTCACAGGTTGAAGTGGATCGGCAAGTTACCAATCTCGATCGGTTTGAATTATTTTTTCCTGAGAAAAGGCAGTTTTTTCTGGAAAACTCGGATTTGTTTGCAACGTTGGGAACAGAAGGAACGAGGCCGTTTTTCTCCCGGAGGATAGGAGTGGCACAGGATTCTACTACCGGTCAGAATATTCAGAATCCTATCTATTATGGTGCGCGTTTGAGTGGGAAACTCAACGACAACTGGCGACTGGGAATATTAAACATGCAGACTGCACCAGTAGAAGAGAGCGGAATTGAAGGAGTTAATTATACCGTTGCTACCATTCAGCGCAGGGTTTTTAAACGCTCTTTTTTCTCTGCATTTCTTGTAAACCGCCAGGCGATGAAGGATTCACTGGGAAAATTTGCGTTTAAGGCAAATGCTTTTAATCGGGTTGCCGGACTGGATTTTAACCTCGCATCTCAGGATAATGTATGGGGAGGAAAGGTGTTTTTTCATCATAGTTTTAGTGATGATCAACAAAAAAATGCCTTTGTTCAGGGTACCAATCTCAGCTATACCAAACATAGATACCAGTTAACCTGGGATCAGCAATGGATCGGGAGGGGATTTGACGCAAGTGCAGGTTTTGTTCCCCGAACGGGGTTCCTTCGTTTCGCCCCTGCGGCGAGATTGTATTTTTATCCGGGTAATGAATGGTTAAATTATCATGGTCCCGGTTTGGTCAGTCAGGTATTATTTGATGATGCTTATCGAAAAACAGACCACAAACTGGGATTGGATTATATGATATGGTTTACCAATACATCCCGTCTGACGGCCACATTCACCCATAATTACACTTATTTGTTTTCAGAATTTGACCCAAGTCGGAGCAATCTGACACCCCTTCCGGAAGGCAGTGATTATAATTACAGTTTGTTTGAATTTATCTATGAATCTGACCGAAGGGAAAATATATCTTTTAATACCACAGCCATTGCCGGTCAGTATTTTAATGGGAGCCGGTTTGGTGCTACTTGCA
>JAGQVA010000233.1 GCA_020438265.1 Bacteroidota bacterium | reverse complement strand
TCTCATTAAACCGCATCACTTTTTCTTCGCTTAAAATCAATACAACCAGCATCGACCATTTATCTCCAATCCGGTCAAGGATATTTCTGACCGGACAATTCTCCACATCTGAATATTTTTCTAAATTTTCTTTTGTCATAACTTATTGGTTATCAGTAATAATTACTTTGAGGTAACTATTTAACCCGCTCGTAAGCTCTTGTTTGGCTTAAAGTACCTTTTTACCTTTAGCTTACCAAAAGTAAGTTGGTAAACTTTGGTAATCAAGTTTAAAGTATATAATTCAATAAAAAATGAGCAAAACATTAATAACAGGAGCTACAGGTGGACTGGGATCTGCCGTTGTTGATTTTTTAATCCAAACGAAAAACATAAGCGAAATTTCAGTATTGGTTCGCGATCCGGAAAGCGAAAAAGCAAAGGATTATGCTAGTAAAGGATTTGAAGTTCGCGTTGGCGACTATGATGACAAAGCCTCTATGATTGCGGCTTTTCAGGGAATTGATTATCTGTATTTTGTTTCAGGAAGTGATATTGGTGCGAGAATGCAGCAACATCAGAATGTAGTTGAGGCCAGTGTAGAAGCAGGAGTTGGGCATATTATTTATACAAGTGCAGGTCGAAAAGATGAATCAGAACCGGCTCCTTTACATCCGGTGATGAGTGCTCATATTGCTACGGAAAACTGGATTAAAGCATCCGGGCTGACATATACACTTCTTCAGCATAATCTTTATGCCGGGGTCATTCCTATGTTTTTGGGGGGTAAAGAGCAAGTATTAGCCACAAAAACTGTGTATTTGCCAACCGGAGATGGAAAAACCGCATTTGTTTCCAGAGTAGAATTGGCTGAAGGTGGGGCGAAAGTACTTAGCGACCCCGACAAACACGCCAACAAAATTTACGCTTTTAACGGTAGTGAAGCAGTTTCTTTTGCACAGGTTGCGCAATACTTATCTGATGCGACCGGGGAAATAATTAATTATTTTTCCCCTGAAGTCGCAGAGTTTGAAGCAACGCTTAAATCAGTGGGATTACCAGCTCCAATTATCGGGATGACAACCATGTTTAGTCTGGGAATTGCTGACGGAGAGTTTGATGATACAACGAATGATCTGGAAGTGATTTTGGGTAGAAAAACGAAGAGCATGGAGGCTTTTGTGAAGGAAGTTTATCAGTAATATTTTATCTTTTTGATAAAAGAATCGCCTGTTGATACTGACAGAGGGTCGGGCTTGAGAAAGCCCGACTACGGTTCGCCTCTGGGGTAGGGGCACGGGAGCCTATAGGCTTTTTCTGATTCCTACAGGCCTTGAGGCCTGTGTACGTCCCCGCGAAAGCTGAGAGTAATCGGGCTTTCTCAAGCCCGATCCAAGGGTATAAAGTAGGCTCAAGCCTGAACTTCCTCATTTGACAAAGCAGCGAATCTTATCCCGGTTAATTTTTCTAAGTTCAAACAAAGAAAAATTAACCGGGATCTTTTATTTTGGGTTCTTTTAGTCCTTTCATTAATTCATAATCATCATGTTCGCCGTAATTTATTCCTTCCAAATCAAACCCAATCACGAAAACGAATTCCTGGATGCCTGGAAAGGGTTGACCAACCTTATCTATGAATATGAAGGAAGTCTGGGTTCAAGACTCCACAAAGAAAAAGATGATCATTACATTGCCTATGCCCAATGGCCGGATAAATCAACCTGGAAAAATTCCGGAGGGAACTTGCCAGAATCAGCAAATCTGGTCAGGCTACAAATGAAAAATTCCTGTGAGAAAATAGAAACCTTGTTTGAGTTGGATATGGTTGAGGATTTGTTGAAGGAGGAAACAAAGAGAAATCCCTGAGATAATAGTGTGATAAATTAGTTTTGTAAAAAGGTATTTTGTCTTGTAGCGGCGTATGGCATACGTCGCAAGAGGAGATGTAAAAATTGCTTTTATCCCCCCCCCCTCATTTGCGACAGCGCAGCGTATGCAATACGCCGCTACAAGCTGACCGACCTTTTTATACAACCCCTGATCGAAAAAAAATCAAAAAATATTTGCGTAGCTAAATAACTACATATATATTTGTAGTCAAATAGCTACGCAATGAATTTACGAAGAGATGTTTTCCAGGCAATTGCAGATCCTACAAGAAGAGCAATTCTTGTTTTGCTGGCATCCCAGGCGATGACGGCTGGGGCAATTGCTTCAAATTTTGATTCAAAGAGACCCACTATTTCCAAACACATACAAATTCTGTCTGAATGCGAATTGGTTGAATCCAATCAGCAAGGCCGTGAAATCTATTATCACCTGAAAGTTGAAAAAATGAAACAAATAGATCTATGGCTGGAACAATTCAGAAAGATTTGGGAAACCCGATTTAACCAGCTTGATGAAGTACTAACTAAATTGAAAGAAAAAAATGATGAAGACTAATTTGATGATGGACTTTACGGTAAACAGAGAAACCAATACCGTAAACGTAAAAAGAGAATTTGCTGCAAAATTACCTCTGGTTTGGGCGGCATGGACCGAGCCGGAAATTCTGGACCAATGGTGGGCACCGAGGCCTTACAAAACGAAAACCAAATCCATGGATTTTCGGGAAGGTGGATACTGGTTATATGCGATGATAAGCCCCGAAAATGAAACACACTGGTGTAGAGGTGATTATCTGAAAATCAGCCAATTGAAAGGATTTGAAGCGATTGACGCATTTTGTAATGAAGAAGGAGAGGTAAATACAGATTTTCCCCGCTCTACCTGGGAAACAGATTTTACAGAAAATGGTAGCAGTACTACCGTTGACATTCAGATAAAATACAATTCTCTGGCTGACCTTGAAACAGTGGTGGAGATGGGCTTTAAAGAAGGATTTACCGCTGCATTGAAAAACCTGGATGATTTACTGGCTGATGATCTTAAAGAAATGATCACTGTAGAGGTAGTAGTTGAAGCACCAGCTGCCAAAGCATGGGAATACTGGACTTCTCCTCAGCACATTACCCAGTGGAATCATGCCAACGATGAATGGCACTGCCCTTACGCAGAAAATGACCTGCAAACAGGTGGCAGATTTAAGTCAGTGATGGCTTCAAAGGATGGAAAGATGAGTTTTGACTTTTCCGGAACATACAATTTTGTTATCCCTCACCAAAAAATTGCTTATACCCTGGATGATGAAAGAAAGGTGTTTATCAGTTTTGATGAGTCCAATGGATCTACCAAAATTATGACTGTATTTGAAGCCGAGGGAACCAATTCGGTGGAAATGCAACAAGCTGGCTGGCAGGCGATTGCGGATAGTTTTAAGCGGCATGTGGAGGCAAACTAAGCTTAAGCAATAAAAATATTTGATAAGGGGCATCTTATGATTTTAAGATGCCTTTTTCTTATTCCACTTCTTCAACTACCACTGCCTTTGTTCCCACAAATACCCATAACCAGGCGCGAAGATTTTCTAAATCTTTTATTTCTTCTGATTTTAGATAGGTTTTCAATTGGTTTCGTCCTTGGTCAGACACCGTTTCGAGTTGACTAGCATCTTTTTTTTTCAAAAATTTTAATTCGATCATCAGCTGATAAGGTGGCTCATAAGGAGGACGGCGGCGAAGTAATATATCGGGATATTTTTGATTTACTTCTGGTTCACTTTGTATATGATAAATTCCAACACTATATAGGTAAGTTATAAGAATAGTTTTTAAGTGCTTTTCGTCAAATTTTGGCCAGTCACGGTTGGAAAGTTGTTCCAGGGTTTTTCCCAATAGTTTGACCAGAGATTGAGGATTATTTTCCCAGGCAAACTCTTCAACTGCTGTTTCCACTTTGATCGTTTCGGACTTGAAATCCAAACGTCTTTCCAATAATTCGCTAAAATATTGAAAATATAACTGGCGAATTACATCATTAGGAATCTGCAGATGTATACCACTTCGATAAGTTCCTTTTATGGTAAGCAGTCCCATATAAAAAAGAAGGCTAAGAAAATCGTATTCAGTAAATTTTCGGGCGAAGCTATATTGTTCGGTTAGTTGGGTGTATATATCCTTTTCTTTGAGAAGCTGTTCTAATATTTTCAGTCTTCCGGATTCCTCACCACCCAGTCGGAACAGTTTTCCAATTTTACCATAGTCAGAGCTAATGTTAGTATCCAAAAGGTTTTCGGGATAATTCTGATATTGAGCATATTCTGTTGCAAAATAAAGTACCATATCAGAATTATATACTCGCTTGTTCCCTCTCGGGTGAAATAGATAACCATTATACCACCTTCGAATTTCTTCAGTCATTTCGTCAATTTTTGAAATAGGGATATCAATACTTTTTAGAATATCTCCTACTTCTTCTTCTGTAAAACCCATCATTTCATTATAATGGGGCCTTAGACTGATATTTTTCCCAATATTAAACCCACTTGTCAAACTGTCAAGAGTTATCGGAGCTACACCCGTAGCAAAAAAACGATCTACCACTCCTTCCTGCGTTGCGGTTTTAATGACCTCATAAAACTTTCTGACATAACCATTTTCGCTGACAATTTCCTGAAATTCGATTAATCGGAATGAAATAAGCTCGTTGGTAAAATGATCATATTCGTCAATAACTACATAAATGAGGGGAATTTCAGGTTGCTGGGCATAGGTGAATAAACTCCCAATCATAATTTCTGGAGCGGGTTTGTCCAAAATGTCTTGCTTATCCTTAACTGAAAAATATTGCGAGTAAGTATCAAGAAATAACTGAACACCTAATTCAACCTTAAACGAAAATCCACGATATGTTTTTTCCTTTGAATCAGTGTCAATTCCGCTAAAATCAAATTTTAAGACTAAATAACTATTGGCCAGTGAGGTGGGATTTTTACCGATATGATATTTTCCAAAAAGAGAATGAAATTTATCCTTATGCTCCAATCCATAATAATATTGCATAACCGATACCCAGAGGCTTTTGCCAAAGCGGCGGGGACGAAGGAAAAATAAATTTTTCTCACTCATTTCTTCTATCTGCGCAAGATATGAGGTTCGATCAATGTAGAGATACCCTTGATTGACCAGTATTTGAAAATTACTTGTACCATAAGGAAGTTTCACCATAAAACAAAGATACACAGAAGGAAGAGAATAGAAAACAGTAATTCTGAGGCAATAGGCGAACTTTATTTCCATTTCTTACCCCCCAAACCCCAACACAAAAACGGTCCCTTTCCCTACTTTCGACTTCACCTGAATATGCCCTCCCTGGGCCTGAATCAACTGCCTTGAAATGCTCAGCCCAACACCGGATCCTTCCTTTTTAGTAGAGAAGAAAGGAATAAAAATCTCATCCAACTGATCTTCCGGAATGCCTTTCCCATTGTCTTTGACGCTGATTTCAACCCCGCCAAAAGGGTTGATACCGGCTTTGAGTGTAATTTCTTTCTGTGGTTTTTCTTCTACAGCATGAATAGCATTGATGATCAGATTGATGAGAATTTGTTCCAGCATTTGTTCGTCGGCCCATACTTCCAGTTCGTGAGGAGTGCATTGAATAACGAATTGAATTTGCTCCTTTTTGATGCGGGTGTTAAACAGGCGTTTTACATTTTCCAGCAATGGCCCGACCTTAACCAAAGCGAGTTGAGGCGGAGGAATACGGGTTACATTTCGGTATGATTGAACAAAATCCATCAGCCCCGTACTTCTGCTGCGAATGATCTGAATGGCCTGTTTGATATCCTGAGCCTGATTGGGTGTAATATCGGCACCGCGAAAACTCTCATTATGTCTTGAAAATAGCATCGTCCGCAGGCTATCAGTCAGGGTTGAAATCGGCGTAACCGAATTCATAATCTCATGCGTCAAAACGCGAATCAATTTCTGCCATGCATCCACCTCTTTCCGCTCCAGTTCTGAGCGAATATTCTGAAAGGAAATTAGTTGATAATCGGTTTGGCGCAGTTTAAAGGTAGTGGAGGAAATGATTAACTGTAAAACCTCCTGATCTCTGGCTAGTTTTACATTGCGTTTTTCCCCAGATTTCATCGACTTGATTTCCCGAATCAGTGCAGCGTCAAGATCGTTGATGGTGCGCAGAACTACAGCGCTAAACAACTGCCGGGCGGCAGGATTGAGAAAGTTGATCTCTTCGTGATTTTTGATGGAAATAGTCGGGACACTCAAATGATGAAAAACCTGCTCTAAATAGCGGTAATTTTCCTCCTTTTCCATTCTGATCGCCCGAAAATGGTCTACTACCTGATTCAGTTGGTGATTCAATTCGTCAAAGGTTTTGCCCTGAGCTTCCTGATGCAAAGTCGCAGTAAAATCATCGTATTTAATGCCCAGAAAAAAACGGCTCAGTACACGATTGGTCTGTTCGACAAAATAGATCAGAAAAAATACCTGAGCAACGGTAATCAGTCCCACAAAAATAGCGGCAGCTTTCAGGCCCAAAACCCAAAACAAATACAAAGTTGCTCCCAAAGAAAGGGTGAGCAAAATAACCCGAATCAATATCTGAACGCGAAAATTTTTCATCACAAAAGCCCGTATTTCTCAATTCTGCGATAAAGGGAAGTGCGGGTAAGACCCAGTTCTTTGGCAGCCCGGCTGATATTACCTGAGTGTTTGGTGATTGCTTTTCGGATAATCAGCTTTTCGACTTCTTCAAGGTTATAAGTATCCAGTTGAAGCCCAGAACCCATTTCATTCACATGAACCAGATTAAAATCTGAAGGCTGAAGTATCTCCGAATCTGTCATAATAATCGCCCTTTCAATGGCGTGCTGTAACTCCCGGATATTCCCCGGCCAGGGGTATTTTTCCATTCGGGTTAATGCAGCTGTACTGATTCCGGTAATGTTTTTATCATACCTTTGGCTATAAATGCGGATAAAATGATCAGCAAGCAGGGATATGTCTTCTTTCCTTTCCCTCAAAGGAGGAAGATGAATTTCTACCGTATTAATCCGATAAAGCAAATCCTGACGAAACTCACGCTGGGCAACCTTTTCTTTGATAGGTAGATTCGTCGCACAAACGAGTCGAATATCTACGGGTATGGGTTTGTTGGAACCTACTCTGATAACTTTTCTCTGCTGAATGGCACTGAGCAATTTGGCCTGCAATGGCAAAGATAAATTTCCGATTTCATCCAAAAATAAAGTTCCTTTATCCGCCGCTTCAAATCTTCCTGTACGATTGTCCCGGGCGTCAGTAAAAGCTCCCTTGACATGCCCAAACAGCTCACTTTCAAACAGGGTTTCACTAATTGCTCCCATATCCACATTTACAAAAACCTCCTGGCTTCGATTGGATTTTCGATGTAAGGCTCTGGCTACGAGTTCTTTACCTGTTCCATTTTCTCCAAGAATTAATACATTGGCATCCGTTGCAGCAACTTTATCAATGGTCTGGAAAACCTTTTTGATTGCCTCACTTTGACCAATGATCTCGCGTTTGTCATCCTGGGGTTTGGAATCAGTCTGGTTAGTCGTTGAAAGCAAAGGGTTATTCCTCATTTTCAACGCCTTAAGAATCGTCGCCAGCAGTTTTTCGCTCTCCCAGGGTTTGGTA
>JAGQVA010000232.1 GCA_020438265.1 Bacteroidota bacterium | reverse complement strand
TTTTAAATAAAAAATAGTAAAGTTATCTACCAACTGGTAAATAGCTTTCGTTTTATTTCCCTGATAAGGAATGACGGTTTCAATAAAACCAGCCTCTTCTAATTCATTGATTGAGGTAGTTAAAGTACCACCACTTGGAAGATTAGTTTTTTTTATGATTTCTTTTCGGGTGAGACCGCTTTTTTTATCAAATAAGGCTTCTACAATTTGATAATGGCGATGACTATTGTCGAATAGAGAGCTAAACAAAACATTATACTCTTCTTCTAAAATTCCATCTTTTGAAAAACAGGCCCGATTCACAAATTGAACCACACTTTCCCCTCTGCGAATAGCATCTAAATAGTAAGGAATCCCTCCTGTAGTCAAATAGAGCTGAGCAATGTCATACTTGCTCCACTGAATTCCTTTTTCTTTTAAAAATAGCTCCACTTCATACAGATTAAACTGCATGAGCCTTATTTTCTCAGAAATTCGGTTGTGTAATCCCCCCTTATTTTTTAGAATTTTTTTGATCATCCATGAAGCTGCTGAGCCACAAATTACACAAATGATATCATTCCGCTTGGTACAGTAAGCATTCCAAAAATTTTCAAAAGCCATTAAAAATTTTGAGCGTGGTGTATCAAACCAGGGCAATTCATCCAGAAAAATTACTTTTTTAGAGGTTCCTTCCATAGCGGAAATAAATCTTTCCAGCATATCAAATGCCCCTTGCCATGTCTGAGGTGTATGAATACCTGCTTCCTGCCAACCGTGTTTAGCCAAGGTGGAAGCAAAATGTTCCAGTTGCTCCTTCATGCTGCCATTATGTAATCCTGCTACCTCAAATTGGATTTTATCCTGAAAATATCTTCGGACTAAAAATGTCTTTCCTACCCTCCTCCTGCCATATAAGGCAATTAATTTAGATTCAGAGCTTTCCCAACAGTGCTTCAATGTCTCTTGCTCTTGTTTTCTTCCGATTAGTTTCATTGGCTTTCGAAGATTTATATTCAGCCAAATTTACTAATTTTCTTCAAAAATGGCTGGATATAAATTTTTATAATCAGCCATTTTTAAGAAAAAAATCAAAAAATGGCTGATTATAGAACCAAAATATGACCCAACTTACCAATACATCTAAGTTCATGATTCAATTTCAATAATTCCCTAAGCATAAAAATCAGGAATCGTTCCAGGCTCTTCAATCTTAGCTTCTTCATGAAACTCAATCGCCTCCCCCTTCCGCAATATCTCCTCCGTATCAATCAACCACTTCCTCACTGTCTTATCATCCGAAGCGGTCAACAAATATTTCCCATTATTGGTAAAAACCACATCATTCACTCCTCCGCTATGCCCTTCCAGTTCAGCGTATTTTTTCCCCTCAATTGTCCAGATAAAGGTTTGTTGATCATTTCCCGCAGATACCAGCAATTTCCCATCGGGAGAGACTTCAAGGGCTTTCAAACTGCCTTTATGGGCTTTTTGATCCCAAATATGCTTTCCTTCTTTGTCCCAGCAATCAATACTTCCCCGATGATCTCCTGTGTAAATGTATTCTCCTTTTTGACCGACGATTACCCTGCTTGCTCCCCCTGTACAAACCATCACTGTCCAGATAAGCGTCCCATCTATGCTCCATTTTCTCAGCGTGCCATCATCAGAAACGGAATACAGATATTTGCTATCGGGAGAAAAGGTCAGACAATTAACCCTCTCTGTATGGCCAAGGGCCTTAAGTGGGTCTTCTTCAGAAATTTCGTCCAGTTCTTCTTTGAAGAATGGCGCACTCATTTGTTGTTTCTGCTGGATTGCAAGTCCTTCAAAACCTCCATCAACTAGTTCCTGAATTTCACCCAAAGATTTAAAACCCTTGATATTCACCTGCCTTTTCCCTTTCCAATCCCAGATTTTGATAAATGAGTCTGTCGAAGTGGTCGCCAGAAATTTGCCATCAGGAGAAGCTTTGATATCGGTGATTTCACCTAAATGTCCATGAATATCAGTAAGAAAATCTTTCAGCTCTTTTCCGGGTTTAAAGCCGGATTCGCGGTTTTCTTCAATGGATTCGGGCAGGGATTCAAGGCTGGCCTGAGTCATTCCGTAAAGTTGCTGTTCAAATCGCTGCCGCAACTCTTCCGCTCTGATGCCTTTAATCAGAATGGGTTCTGACGGAAATTCATAATGGTATAGATACACACAGGCATTATCACTTCCTACTGCAATTATTTTCCCATCTGTAGAAAAACATCCAGACGTAATCCAACCATTTTCCAGTCTTTCCCCCCAGTCTCGTTTCCAGTCATCAAGATGAGAAACACCGAATAAAGCCCCCTGAGCATAAAAATATTTGTCTTCTGTCAAAGCATAATCCAGGCAATTGACCCGATAGCGATATTCTGTGGTAAATAGAAAATCATTGACGTAAAGATGCCAGAGATAAACTTCTTCTCCGGCCAGCATAAGTATTTCTTTCCCATCAGGGTGAAATTCAAGGTGAGTAACGCGACCTTTATACCCTTCTAACGTCGCGATTTCATTGAGTTTTTCGTCAAATAATCCGCAGGTATCATCTTCAAAAGCAATAACAAATCGTCGATTATCGGGAGAAAAGGCCAGTTCGGCAATGTTTTTACCAAGTTCCAAAGGACTGAGATCTCCATCCTGATTGTTAAAAGTCGCTTCCTGAATATCAATGACAAACAAAAGATTCCCGGCTATCAAAGCAATTTTTCCTTCATCAGGCGAAACAAATATCTGCTCAATATCAGCCTGTGTTTTGCCCAGTTTATCCAGTTTTTCTTTTCCTACAGACTTAAAAATAATTTCTCCACTTTCCAGCAAAGTAACCACCGAATCCCAACGGGCAATATATCTGGCCATCAACGGTGCCTGAAAATCCGGAGGATATTCGTCAATTTTCTTTCCCTTCTTGTCAAAGGTTTTGATCCCTTCATCACGGGTTATAACCACCAGCTTATCCCGCTCCCTGTCGAATTTTACATCCAGGAGGTCTTCTACATCCATCCCAAAGGCTTTCATTTTGGAGGCAACCTTTCCCCTGTGGTATCCCCTGCCCTTGTTTTCAAACAGGTTTTCAACAGAAAATTTTAATCCGTTTTCAATATCCCAAACCTGAACGTTTTCTTCACGATCAATAGAAATAAGCAGATTAGATTGAGGAACGGGAAATACCAGTTTCGCTTTTTCTATTTCGAATGCAGGAGTTTCAGAATCATTTACCCACATCCGATTTTGAAAGTCCACATATATCGCTTTTTCTCCATTATTTGCATAAAAAGCAAAAGCAAGGTTCTTTCGATCCTTTTTACTCACGTGAATTCCCTGATGCCAGCTTTTGATCAGCGCCTGCCTGCTAAGAAGATCTTCCTTTATGTTAAACGCTTTTCTGGCCAGATGAAAATTGGCCGAAGGAGCTCCTAATTGAGGATATTTGGCTTTTGAAGACCAAAGCAAATGAAGCTCGATATCGTCCATTTTTCGCCGACCGGAAAGCCCCGCTTCCACCAATTCAATATCGGGGATTTGCAGGGGTTGAATCTGCTCAGGATCAGAATTTAGTAATAATCTGCTTTGAATCGTTCGCAAAGCTTGCTGACCAGGCGCATTTGATTCATTATAACGCTGCAAAACCAGCGGAGCCAGCGTATCATGCGCCAGACGGGAGTACGCGCCATCACTTTGCGGATCGATCAATACGTACAAATCTTTCAATTCTGCCAGAAGATTTTTCACATTCTCCGCCTGATGCACGTATATTTCCTCAATTTCTTCCTTCGAACGACTCGTAGCTGTTCCTAAAGAAGTTGTATGAAAAACGACAAGATCCAGGGTAAGTCCTGATTCTACCACTTCCGGAGATTTGTCGTGTAGTTTTTTCGTCTGATTTTTGAGGAAATCGCCCATCCAAAGCCCCTTTTGTTTTTGTTGCTGATAAATGTCATTCGTAAAAACCGGGGCCTGAGGGTTTATTTTTTGCGACTCCAGCCACATATTGGAAAGAAGGATTTGTAAAACCGGAGCAATCGGTGAATTGGGATCTGAAAGAAGGTCATCGGCAATCAGTTCAGGAAGGGCTACATGATTTTGGCCTGGAGGCTCAATACTAAGATTATATTTGATAACTGTATTTGGAGATCGCGTCAATCCCCGAACGGCTTCAATAATATCATTTCGCCTGAGTTTTTCGAGAAACACTTTTTCATGCGGAAGTCTGGTTTTCAGGAAATGTTCTTCAATTTCAGCCAGATATTCCTTGCGATAAGAAAGGATAATTTTCCCTTTGGGAGCTGTTTCTCCAAAAAACAATTGTTCCAGAGCCTGAGTGAGGTCGTTGAGTTCTTCCTGTAAATCGGGATTTGGACGGGTGAATACTTCTTCTACCTGATCGAGAATAACGGCCAATGGTTTTTCCTTTTCTAATTCCAGCCACCGGCTTGCCAGATCTCCATGAGCAGAAATTCCGTGTTTTAAGCTTCCCAGAAGTCCCAATTCGGCATCCCGACGAATGTATTTCACCTGATAATCCTGCCTGAGCCGGGGCGTAAGTCCAGCTGCCAGCAAAGACGATTTTCCCACTCCGGAACTGCCATACAGATGAATCATTCCAGCGGTTTCCCTGCTGCTTACCAGATCGTACAACTGCCGGATCTGATAAGCTCTGCCAAAAAATATCTCTGCATCTTCTTCCCTAAACCATTCCAGATAACGAAAAGGAGATTCCGGCAATGGTTTGGAAGGTAATTGCGGCAAAGCAAACAAAGGATTTCCTGCTGCATCTGGCAGATTCCAGGTTTTAACCAGCTCTGCTCCTGCTCCCAGGTAAAAATCCCAGGGAAACCGATCAGCGGTTTCTACGGCATTTGCCCAAACCAGACTCCGAAAATCAGAACCTTTTTTGAGCTGGACTGTGGCTATAGCCTCCTGAAAGGCTGGATAAATCCCTTTCCCGGAAGACAGACTCTGATAAAATCTGCCGGAAAGATCAGTAGCTACTTCATCACTGATCGCCTGCGAGGTTGCAATAACGGCACCGACTCTGGCTTCCAGCAATTGATCAGCTTGCAACTGAGTCGAACAGCCATTGAGAAAAACCAATTGCAGATTTTTCTGTAATCCCAGGAAAGAAGCCAGGCCGCCGGCGTCTGCCAGTTCAACTTTGCCTTCGGCCGTTTCCATACACAGGTGAAATGATCCTGCATGGCCGGCAAAATGAAAAATAGAGATCCGATCCCGATATTCGGGTTTTTGAAAAATCTCAATGATTTCATCAATCGTGGTGTCAGCTTCTATGACAATCTCACATAAACCCGCTTCTATCGCTGGCGAAAGATTATCCTGAATGGATTTCATCTCCTGGTCCAGGCTTCTCAAAAAACGGGTTTCATCCGTCTTGTCATTGGCAAAGGCAAAAAAAATAACGGGAATGGACATAAAAGGATTTTTCTTATGTTGAAATTAGGGAATACTATTGGCTTTGTCCAGACGTAATTATATTTTAGAAGGGCTTTGCCTGTAAAAAATTTCTCCTAACGGGGGCTTTCTCTCTCGAGAAATTATTATAGGAAAACCATATAAAAACCTGAATTATTCGTTGACTTTTCCCTAAATAGCTCTACCATTTATGCTGCGTATTATATTCTTCTTTTCCGCTTTCATTTACTCCAATCTGATATTACTGGCCCAGGATGACTACCAGGAAGGATACATTGTTTCCAACCAGGGGGACACCATCTCAGGATTTATCGAAGTAGGAAATTTTTTCAAGGACCAGCGCAGCATACAGTTTATAGATTTCTATGGAGTAACGGCGGTTTATACTGCGGAAAGAATTTCTGCTTTTGGATATGAAGATAAGGAATACGTCTCCAAGAAAACGCCTTATCTTTTTTCGGGATTGTTTAGTGACAGTACGCTTTTTATGGTTCGCCTGATCAATGGACCCGCCAAACTGTATCGCTATTATACCCGACGCTCAGCTTTTACCCTTCAAAAAGGTCCGGCCTATTTTGATATTATCGAAAAACCTGATGGAAAACAGTTTGAAATAAGCTATAATTTTAAGTGGAAAAGAGTGGCAGACGCATTTGCCGATCATCCTTCTCTTTCCCGCGAGATTACCAACGGATTGTATTCCATGGAAGAAATCGATAAAATTATCAGGGATTATAATACCTGGTATCTGGAGCAATTAAATGAAAGGTAAAAGCGTTGTTTATTTACGAAAGTATAAAAACAGACCTGTTTTCAACTTGAAAAAGACCCCGTTTGTACTATTTTGCCTTTGCTGAATTGAGGTACAATTATGCGATTTTACCGTTCTTACTTTTCCTGTACGCTTGCTTTTGTTCTTCTCACTATCCACTCTTTCATTTTACCAGCTCAAGGAATACAAACCCTTGATAATGAGCACTTTTGGAAAGATGTTCCCGAAGCGGAACGGGCATCTGAAAGTGAGCGGCTCATTCGACCCAATCAGTCAAGACTGATTGAGGTAAGGGTTAGTCATGTCCAATCTTTACTGCTTCCGGCTCTGTCCACTCAAACCCAAAAAGAAATTTGGTTACCTCTTCCCGATGGTAACCGTGAAAGATTTGGGGTAAATGAGTACGAGATGATGGAAGCAGGTCTCCAGGCAGCCTTTCCGCAGATTCATACCTGGACAGGTGTTGGATTGGACCGCCCGGAACTCAAAGTTAACATAGACCTGACGCAGAAAGGTTTTCATGCGCTCATTTTAGGCCCTGGCTTTAGTGCGTATATTGACCCTTATTCCTCGTCGGATAAAAACCAGTATGTTTCCTATTTCAAGAAAGATTATAACTCCAGTCAAACATATCTGGAACTTGATCCTATTGAAATGAGTTCTGAACCGTTTATCCCTGGAATGGGAAATCCTCCTGTTGAATCTGACGGAAACCTCCGTACGTATCGACTGGCAATAGCCGCTACAGGTGAATATACAACCTTTCACGGCGGAACAGTCGCCGATGCGATGGCTGCCATCACCACAACCATTAACCGGGTAAACGGAATCTATGAAAGGGATCTGTCGGTCAGAATGGTTTTGGTCAATAATAATGATCAATTGATTTTCACAGATCAAACCACCGATCCTTTTTCAAATAATAACGCCAATAGCATTCTTACCCAAAGTCAAAATACAATTGATGCAGTCATTGGCAGCGGAAACTATGATATTGGTCATACTTTCAGCACGGGAAGTGGTGGATTAGCAGGTTTGGGCGTGGTTTGTTTTAACGGGTATAAAGCTCAGGGAACAACTGGACGAAGTAATCCTGTAGGAGATCCTTTTGATATCGACTACGTGGCGCATGAAATGGGGCATCAATTTGGGGCTCACCACACCTATAATGGTAGCAATGGAAGTTGCGCAAGCAATCGTCATGCACCTACGGCTTTTGAGCCAGGTAGTGGTTCGACTATTATGGCTTATGCGGGGATCTGTACCGGGCAAAATCTACAAAGTAATAGCGATGCCTATTTTCATTCGGCGAGCCTGGATGAGATTATTGTTTATACCACAATTGGCTGGGGCAGTAG
>JAGQVA010000231.1 GCA_020438265.1 Bacteroidota bacterium | reverse complement strand
TAGCAACAGTTGTCATGGCTTCTGTTTCGACACTAATTCCGGCATTGGTAGCATCTTCTACTTTCAGTCGAATCGGAATACCCGCATTAGGCGCATATACTCTGACAGTCATTTTGGTTTCAATAGCAGAGAATGGTACTGCATTGGCAAGACCAGCAGCTCCACCAATGGTTGTTCCAGCCCATACTTCAGCACCTGATGTTTTCACACTTCTTGCCACAGTATTCGTGCCACCATCAGGGTCTGTGGTGAGCATCGAAGCATTTCCACCAAAGTCAGTCAGATTATAATCAACGGTAGTATCTTCAAAAGTAACCGGTAGGTCAGGCTGGTTCAATGGAGGAGCAGAAAGAAATTCTACATCATCCCAAAAGAATACACTGTCTGCACCTACACCTGCACCATTGGTACCAAAGTAGAAGAAGATAGAAGCTTTGTCATAGGTATTGGCCAGGTTTAATGCAGCCGTTCCCATGGCTTCATTACTGAAGTCAAATTCGAGTGTTTCCCATGCATTAGCAACAGTTGTCATGGCTTCTGTTTCGACACTAATTCCAGCATTGGTAGCATCTTCTACTTTCAGTCTGATAGGAATACCAGCGTTAGGCGCATAAACCTGTACAGTCATTTTGGTTTCCGAAGCAGTAAATGGAATAGGATTGGCAAAACCAGCAGGTCCTCCCATTGTCGTTCCAGCCCATGTTTCCGCTCCGGCGGTTTTGATACTTATTACAACTGTGTCAGAACTACCCGCCGGGTCCAGGGTCAGGTAAGAAGCGTTTCCGCCAAAATCGGTGAGCGTATAATCAACTGTTTCATCATCAAATGTAACAGGAAGATCAATCTGAGCCAGTCCAGAACCTTCTACAAATTCTACATCATCCCAGTAATAAACACTATCGGCTCCTATGCCAGCACCATCTGTACCGAAATAGAAGAACATAGAAGCTTTGTCGTAGGTATTAGCCAGGTTTAAAGAAGCTGTGCCTGCTGCGGGGTTACTGAAATCAAATTCGAGTGTTTCCCATGCATTAGCAACAGTTGTCATGGCTTCTGTTTCGACACTAATACCTGCATTGGTAGCATCTTCCACTTTCAGGCGAATGGGAATACCCGCGTTAGGTGCATAGACTCTGACAGTCATTTTCGTTTCGGT
The DNA here is from genome assembly GCA_020438265.1 of Bacteroidota bacterium. Classification (GTDB taxonomy): domain Bacteria; phylum Bacteroidota; class Bacteroidia; order J057; family J057; genus JAGQVA01. The sequence continues at coordinate 6,431 of JAGQVA010000231.1, read as the reverse complement.
AGCAGTAAATGGTACAGGAGTAGCAAAACCTACAGAGCCTCCAATGGTTGTTCCAGCCCAGGTTTGCGCCCCTGAAGTTTTTACACTTCTTACTACTGTATTCATGCTGCCATCAGGGTCCGCCGTCAGCATGGAAGCATTTCCGCCAAAGTCAACCAGGTTATAATCAATGGCAGTATCTTCAAAGGTAACCGGAAGGTCAGGATAATTCACTGTACTCCCTCCACTCACCAACTGAATATCATCAAACAGGAAAGAAAAATTGGCACTACCATCTCCCATTATACCCAAATCGAAAATGAAAACGATCTTGGAATACTGGTTTGCCTGATTAATGCCATTAAAATCAAAGGTAAGTTCTTCCCAGGTGTTTGCCGTTGTAACGGTATCTTCTTTTTCATAGGAAATTCCACCGTTAGCAGCGTTTTCAACCTTTAGTAAAAGGCGGGTTCCTGCATTGGGAGAAAATACTTTTACTTTAAAAATGCGATTGGTAGAAAAATCAATAGGCCCGGGCATCGTCAGGAGGCTTCCTCCCCAAACCTGACCTGCATTTTTGACCATTTGGGCAACATTGCCGCTGGTATTTATCCCTGAGGATTGAGGGTTGGGAATGACAGTTGCCTGACCACCATCAAAGTCAGTAAAGGTATAAGTGATGGTTGTTGATTCGAAGTCAATAGGAAGGGATAATTGGCCGTAACACAATATCGCTCCCATCATAAACGCTAATAGAGTTAGTCTTTTTATCATGAGTAGATTGGTTAAGAATATTTAGTATAATTTTGATGTAAGAACTGGTTCGGAAGATCCAGATTCAAAACTATATCTCTCTTAACCCAAAGGCCAATATATAGATACATCAAGCATACATCATGGTTGTTGTAGTACTACATCACTATTACATCAAAGCGGATTTGCTGATTTGTAGTGGGTGTTTTCTTGAATTGCTAACTAAAAAATAATTACATCATGATAAATCTTGAAACGTAACCTTTCCGTCATTTATGGTATAAAATGAGTTGGTTAAATTTGTCGTTTTGCCAATTCTGTAAACATTTATTTTTCATTCTAAACCCATTTCCTTCAAAAACATGAGAAATCTGATTCTTATTCCCGTTTTGATTTTTTTGACCATTTCATCTTCTATTCTTTTTGGAAAGGTGCCTGATCTAAAAAATGCTAAAGATTTGGAATACCAATGGCTTATTATTTTTTCCAGTACCACAAGCTACGCTCAGGCTGCTAAAACCCAATCCAGACTTAAGGTGAAGACCCATATTATTCATTCTGATGACTATGATAATCTAGGTTCTGGTTGGTATCTCACTTGTCTTTCCTATCCGTCGAAGTCTGTAGCGATGAAGTATTCGGAAAGCCTGAAAGAAGAGGGAATGGATAATTATGTCAAATATAGTGGGACCTATCGGGGGGAAGATGATTACCTTATCAAAAATCATTTTACTATCCATAATGGATATCTGCTACTGGATTACAAACCTGATCACAATACAGACATTAAAAATGTGCTTGACTTTCACAATGGTCGCCCTTATTCGGTTACAGTAAGTCTAAAGCCGGATGCTATCCCTGATCAGTTTACCTATTTAATCAATAAGGAAGTCATCGTTTATGATGGTTATGGAAGGGAAAACACCGCCAGAATCACTGATTTTGTGGCTTTTAATCAAATTAACCTTCACTTCGGTGCGGTCCAACACTGGAGTGAGAACGATTATTCGGAAGATGATATCGTAAAGGATATTATCAATTATGGTCATTTTACCCTTGCGGCAAAGATAGAGTCTGAGTCACCCATTGACGGAGTCATTGCCCATATTAAAGGACCGAAGCGTTTTGCTGACTTTCATATTATGAATGACATTGATTCAGAGGAGCTTAGCGAAAGATATCTGAATACTGAAGAAGCCAAAAGAGCAAAGGATGCACTTTACAATCATCCATACAAGACTGATGAGAGTGTGTTTTCTATAGATGTTAATCCTATTGAGGTCTATGAATCTGGTGGTGCTAAGTTTGGGATCTTTAATGTTACCTATGCAGATCACGCAGAAGCTGAATGTGGGACAATTGCCTATTACCAAAACGATATAAAAGTATGGAATCTTCAGACCAATAAAATAGAAACCATAGAAAGCGTTGGGCCTGGAGAACTGAATTATTATCCTTTCTTTATTCATTCAGGTGAGAAGATTACCCCATGGATCTTCACTGAATTATGGAATGGGTTTTATCGGGAAAATGTTGGAGTAATTGATTATGATTGTGGTTGTTGAAGTATTTCCTAAAGTCTCAATATTCAACACAGAGACGCTGAGGCACGGAGGTAAATGATTGATTATCAATATCTCTGTGCCTCCGAGTCTCTGTGTTTTTTATTAAAATGACCCTTTAAGACACCTAAGCCCTTTCTCATCTATCCCTTACTAAACTTGTCGTTTAATAACTCACCACCTTAATGGTATCCAGATGCATTCTTGTCTTTAGCCATTCGCTCAATTTCGCTTCTTCCTGCCGCCGCTGGCTGGTGCGAATTCCACTTTTCCAACTGGCCAAAACCAGGGTAATCGTATCCTGATACTTGTCAAAATCAGTTTCCCAGGCTTCTGAGATAGCAATTTTTTCAATGTCAGGGTAATTGATATGAATTTCCTTTCTAAGACTTTTTAAAGGGAGGGTATCGGTGACAATTGTTGTAATTTTTTTCTTTAAACTATCGATCTGCTGTTGCCGCTCCTGCAAGAATGGTTGGATGTCTTTTAATACTTCATATTTGGTACGGTTGGTGATTTCATCTTCTTCAACGGGAGGAAGATTTTGAATAAATTTGATCCGAAGATCTTTTAATTCATTTACTTCTCTGCGCATGGAATCGTACAACAAAACGGAATCATCACTAATGAAAGAACCCGTCATATACAGGTTTAACTGAGTCAGAGAGTCAAGATCTTTATAATCAAAGTCAACCACTTTATGTCCCCGATTATTGATGTGTTCGTTGATAAACTTCTGGACTACATTATCCCTGTGAAATTGTTTATACTGGTTGAAGAGGAAATAACCACTGGGCAAAATCACTAAAACGGCAAAGATGGCAATCCAGCGCTGGGTTTTGATTTTGGTTGCCCTGTCTACAAATTCGATATAAGGGAAATTGAGAAAACGAATAATCAAAAAGGTTGAAAGCGCAATAAAGAAGGAGTTGATAAAAAAGAGATATAAGGCTCCTCCCAGAATCGCCAAACCACCTTCTCTGCCAATATTGGCCAAACCAAAACCCGCGACACAAAGCGGTGGCATCAAAGCAGTGGCAATGGCGACACCCGGAATGGCATTGGTGATTTCTTTCCGCGAGTTAGCCACAATCCCCGCAATTCCTCCAAAAATAGCGATCAATACATCAAGCGTGGTAGGATGAGTACGTGCCAGAATCTGGCTGGTAGGCTCTCCAAAAGGAGTAATCAGGAAGTAAATGGTACTCACTGTCATAGAGGCTGCTACAGCAATGGCAAAATTCTCAAGCGCCAATATCAAATGATCCCGGTCATTGATACCAATAGAAAGCCCAATTCCCAAAATCGGCGACATCAGGGGAGAAATCAGCATCGCTCCGATAATCACCGCTTCGGAGTTGGTATCCAGACCAATCGAAGCCAACATCGCCGCACAGGCAAGAATCCAGACATTATATCCCCGAATGGCAATACTCTTTCGGATAGAATCAATGGTCTTGCGAATGTCGGTCGTATCCTTCAGATTAATGATCTCCAGGAGAATCTCTTTGATATGTTGAAACATGTGTGTAACGTGAATTTGCTCCGAATATAGGAAATATCAGGGAATCATTTTTAGTTCCCAAAGATTTGTATTTTGAGAAAAAATTAAAAGAATGAGATTTTTCCAATTATTATTTTTATTCAGGAAGTTGAGAGGATTGTTGAATTTGCGGTTTTCTTTGTTTGCGCAGCCCCCAATGCCATTTTTTGAAAAATGGTGTATTCAACCTGTTGCATATCGATTCTTGAAGATCCCTCCCTTTGGTCGGGATGCCCAACAAACGTTGGGAAAAAGAGTTTGCCATCTGGCAAAATCAGGTATTTCCCCCTACTGGGGGCATCCCGACCAAAGGGAGGGATCTTCAACAACTTCCTGCCATCGCCCTATTTTTTCTGAAAAATCCTGGGAGAAATTTTGTCTCAGGATGACATCCCCATCCATCAGCGCTTCGCACAGGTATCCTGCTTACCAAACAGTTTTCCCTAAAACGACCTTAATGCTTCTGTTCTTTATATCATCCTTCCTCCCGGCAATCTCCCAATCCTACCAGGACACTCCCTTCATTCAGGATTACGCCGAAAAATTTGCGCTTACATCTCAGGAAAACGTTTCCCTCCTTCAGGTAAAAAGCGACAGAAATAAAGTCGTAAATATTTTGTCCTCAGATGGCCTTCTTCAACCCTTTGAGAAAAAACTCAGACCAGATATCCGCTTTCGGCCTCTGACAGACATGAAGCTCATTGCTTTTACCACTTATCAGGATCAATTTGTTTATCTCACTGATAAAGCGGTTGTGAGTAATGCCTGGGCAGGTACATTTTACTTTGATCATGGTATTGAAAATCCTTCTCAATTTGCCATAGGAAGTAATTTTGAAACCTTAATCACTTCCAATAATGGATTGACTTTTTTTCAGAATAAAACAAAGACCTGGGAACAAGTCATTGACCAGTTAAAACCACAGGAAGTGATTTATGATGGTAAAAATGAGCGATATTTTATTCTGACTTCCAAAGAATTATTTCAGTTTCAACCTCGGGAAAAAGAATTAACCAAAGTCTATACTGGGGAAAGTTTAACTGCTTTGACTCTATTTAATGATAAGATTGTTGTAGGTTCAATGAATGGTTTGGTGGAACTGGATGCATCATCCTTTCAAGCCGGTTCATTAAATCAAAAATTGCCCTGGACGGAGATTACTTCATTAAAAACCATTCACAATGAACTCTGGATTGGCTCAACCAAAGGCGCATTCAAACTGCGCAGTGATGGAAAATACGACTACTACGCATCCAAACGCTGGTTGGTCGATGATCATATTGTTGACATGGCGGAGGGACCAGATCAAAGCGTTTTATTATTGTCAAAAACAGGATTGAGCAAAATTCATTTTGTGGAAATGACCCTGGCTGAAAAAGCAGAACATTTTCAGGAAATTCAGCGACTCCGCCATGTTCGTTATGGCTTTAGCTCTGAAATTCGTTTGGAAGAGCCTGGAGATTTGTCCACGGCAGTATTGAGAGATACCGATAATGATGGTCTCTGGACATCGATGTATCTGGCAGGCGAATTATTCCGATATGCAGTAACCAAATCCGAAGACGCCAAACAAAACGCTTATGAAGCTTTTGAAGCAATGGAAAGGCTTACCGCAATCAGCGGGATTCACGGTTTTCCCGCCAGAACCTACGAGATAGACGAATACCAGTCGAGCGATAATGATCCTGACATGCCGGAAGAAAAGAAAATTTGGCGAAAAGCGGATCAGGAAGATATTCGTTGGCGATGGAAATCAACGACCAGTAGTGATGAGTCTTGCGGACATTTTTTTGTGTACGCGCTCTTTGCAGAAATCGCACCGGATCAGGAATGGCGGGATCGGGCGATTCATCAGATTAAGATTCAAATGGATCACATTATGGAGAATGACTGGTATCTGGTGACCTGGAATGGCCAGCCTACACAGTGGGGCCGCTGGAATCCGGAATATGTCAATAGTTTCCCCATTAGTGTGGGAGACCGGCGATTAAATTCGACCTTGATTCTTGCTTTTTTACAAACGGCCTATCATTATACAGGAGATAAAAAATATAAAAAAGCGGCGGAGAAATTGAGCAATAAACACGGTTATGATGAAAATGCCAATCGCCCTGCATCTGTTATCGGATATGTGGAGGGACAATTTTTAAGTGATGGCTGGAATCATTCTGATGATGAAATGTATTTTCTGACCATTCCGGCTTTTGTGAGGTATTCTTTTACCGAAGAACAGAAACAAAAACACCTTGCCTCAGCCAAAAGCCATTGGGAAATAGAGCGCAATGAAAAAAATCCGCTGTGGAATTATCTCTATGCTTTGGCGGGGGGAACTGATTACGACAGGGAAGAATCAATTTGGTGGTTGAAAGAATTTCCGATGGATCTCATAGATTGGAAGGTAGATAATTCCCACCGCAAGGATTTGGAGCGGGTAGAACCCAATTTCAGAAAACAGGAATACTCCGAAGTCCTGCCCCAGGATGAGCGTGTGTTACATTTGCATAATGGTGCCTACCGCAATAATGGCGGAAGTGACGGAATGCGGGAATATCCGCCTTATATTTATTTGTTGCCCTATTGGGCGGGGAGATATG
>JAGQVA010000230.1 GCA_020438265.1 Bacteroidota bacterium | reverse complement strand
CCAACAACCAGCCCTGGGGCTTATTGCTGCCTGATTGCAAACAGGTAAATGCCGGTTTCACTGGCGTTCGCTCACGATCAAAAAACGTGAGCATATCGCTATTGTCCTCAATATTCAGTTTTACCTGATTGACATTGCTGAGGAAGTTTTCTCCCTGAGAACTTTGCTTATTTTCCTGACAACACATAATCAAAGAGAATAGAAACAGGAGATGTATTAATCGTTTCATATTAGATTTCATATAAAACAGGATTTAGAGGTGATTCAATGATTTCTCCAACTTTTGCTCCCGGGCACCAGGTATTCCAGTCGTTCATTTGACCGTCATTTTCGGGTTGTTTGAGTTTCATATCCTTATCCATATAAATCACTGTCATCACTTTGCGAACCTGATCGGTTTGATTGGCGCCCGCACGGTGGAACACCCACCCGGAGTGAAAACTCACTTCTCCAATATCAAAGGGTTCGATAATATGCTCAAAATCCGTCACCCTCAGCTTCGCATGAATTTTTTCTTCACTTTCATCTGAAATAGCGAGGTCTCTTCCTTCTACAATTTGATGACTTCCGGCGCTAAATTCAAGTGGCCCCATTTCCAAAGGTGTCTCCTGAAGGGGAATCCAGGCAGTAATGGTTTTATCCGTGGCTAACGGCCAATAGTATTGATCAGCATGCCATGGAGTAATTCCTCCTCCGGCTTCCTTGAAAAGTGCCTGGTCGTGATATAGCCTTACTCCTTCTGCCTCCATCAATTGAGCTGCGATAGAAGCCAGTCTCTTTGAAAAGACCAGGGCTTTGATGGTCTCATTTTCCCGCCAAAGGTTAAATAATTGTAGAAAAGCCTTGCCATAGGTATCGCGTTTTTCAAGCGGAGTATCTTCCTGTTTCATTTGAGCGACTTTCTGGCTTATCTCGCGATTGAAAAATGCAATGGTTTCAGGATCAAATACCTGTTTGATTTTTATGTATTTGTGTTTCTGGTAGAAGTCAATTTGTGCTTGATGTAGCTTTTGGGGCAGATTGATGATGTTTGGGATAGTTAACATTGATTTAGGTTTTGAGTGAAATGAATAAGACAAAATTAATGGGTAGCCTGGAAGAATATTTTGCAAATTCATTCCATTTCTTTGCATATTTAAACATAAACAGATCAGATATTTATCTATAAATGCTTATATAGGCAAAATGAAACCTTCTTTAGAATCGATTTCTATCCCTGAATCAGATCAATCAATCCTTGTATTTGAAGTAACAACTTCTGCATTTGAGCCTTTCTGGCACTATCATCCGGAGGTAGAACTAACATTGATCATCAGAGGAGAGGGGATGCGATTTGTGGGGGATAATATTGAGCCATTTTCCGATCATGATTTGGTTTTACTGGGGAAAAATCTCCCGCATCAATGGATTACGATAGAGGAAGATAAAGAGGAAGTTCAATCAGCCGTGGTCATTCAGTTCCCGGAAGGGATTTTTCAGAATTTCCCCGAATTCAAAGGCGTCAATAATATGATCAGAGCAGCGAATCGGGGTATTCACTTTCAAAATCCTCCGCTTGAAATCATCGATAAGATAAGTTTAATTCCGGACTTGCCTTCTGCCCTTAAGATGAGTCAGTTCATGAATGTCCTGTATCAATTATCCCTGCATAAAGCGTATCGATATCTTTCTGAAAACCCCCATTTCCGTTCGGCGACTGGACAGAAAACGCAACTTCGCATTAATGCATGTACGAGTTATATATTCGTACATTTATCAGAACCCATATCAGTCAATCAAATGGCTGAGAGAATGAATATGGTTCCCCAATCCTTCTGTCGATGGTTTCGGAAACATACAGGACATTCGTTTGTTTCCTTTCTCAATAAAACCCGAATTCAGCATGCCTGTCAGTATTTGGTTAATACAGACTGGCCGATTCAACAGATAGCTTATAGTGTGGGGTTTGAGAATATTAGCCATTTCAACCGAACGTTTAAAAAGCTCCAAAGGGTTTCTCCTTCGGAGTTTCGCAAGAGAAATGTATCTCAATAAATCCTTCTATACATTCAACCAATAAGTCAGTTTAAACACCAAAGCCCGATTTTTACTGGCAAAATCTCCCGGGAAATAATTCTCCGTGTAAACGATGAAAAAGTCCGAAGCCGGACTATACCTCCACTGAAAACGAGCGTTGAGATTGACATTATCCAGCAAACTATTATACTGAAAGTAGGTCGTCAGGAAAATGGCATCTGTCAAAGTCAGGTCTAAACGCGGACCAATCAGGAATAATTTGGTCTCACCATAATTATCAGGCAATTTCAGGTCGTTATAATCAAAAATCAGGGAGATATTTCCATAGGGCTGGTAACGGAAATTGAATTGTCCGCTCAGGTTGAAATTTCTGCCATTATAAAAACCGCCATAGGTAGAAGACAGGTTGACGTTGAATAATTTCCGGGTATTACTCTGAAATGAAGCAGAAACAGCTGACCATTCAAACTCCTCCCCGGTTTCAAAAAGGGTAAATTGTGGCTGAAAGGTAGGATTAAAAGGCAGCGTCAGTTTCTGAAATACATAATTATAGCTCAGATTCAGGCTGGAGGTATTGAGAAAATTGAACCGATAGCCCAAAGAATAGGACTTATCAGTAATGGTACCATCCGGAATATGTCCCAGGTTTATCCCGCTGGTTGGCCCCATAAACACAATTGCATCTGCTTTGGGATAAAACTTGTAATTCAGATTGGTGAAGTAGCTGAAATAACCAGGATAAACATTGACTGAAGGCACAAAACCTGCTTCTGCATTAAAATTATCACCAATATAATTTCCTCCCAGAAAAGCGTCCCAATTACGGTTGGAGTAACGGAAGAATGTGGAAGCTGAAAGCGTTCCTGAATCATAAACCTTGTCGATAGACTTGCCGATGTAGGAACTATGGTACCATTTATTGTTTTTGCTCAGCATTTCAAGATCTGCGGCGAGCACCCGGTTATAGGTATTTTTGATTAATCGTTTTTGTCCGCCCGTTTGTATTTCTCTGAAAATACTTTCATGAAAATATACGGCAGTATCAGCATCAGAAACGCCGAGGCTTTCTTTATTAACCAGAGAAATCGCAATGCTGGATTGTTCCCAGAAATTGCGCTGAACCGTAGCTACCGTATAGTTTTGTCCGGGCAATCCGATGGACAAATCTTTCTGGGTTTGCATATTGAGCATACTTACCCGCCATTTTTCGTTAAAAGATCCGCTCAATCGCGCTCCATAGAGAATCGGAATTCTTCTGAATAAACCTGTCGTATCTCTGGCCAGGCCTATTCTTCTGGAAAAGAAAGGCCGGGAAGAAGGAAAACCAATCTGATCGAGCAAATCGCTATTCTCCAGAAAAAACTGTCTTCTTTCAGGAAATTGGACCTCAAAACGCGTGAGGTTGATCACCTGGCGGTCTACTTCCACTTGTGAAAAATCCGGATTAACGGTCAGATCCAGGTTGAGCGAAGGGGTAAGACTCACCTTGGCATCAAATCCCACGCTCAGGTTGGATGCAGGATCAGAATCTGGTAAAATGGGAGTTGCCGAAACACCACCCGCAATATAGGGAATCAACGAAATATTAGTCCTGGCCGGAGGAATAGGATCATCCCAAACCAGTTGTCCCGAAAAAGCAAAAGCGCCCGTATTAAATTGAATCGGCGTCTGAATCCAGGATGACTTCTGATTGCGTTTTAAATCCTGTCTGTCAAAGGCTATATTCCACTCAGAGATATCACTTTTATAGCGAAAACTCTTAAACGGAATGGCCATTTCGACGATCCATTTATCGGGATGACGGACAACTTTGGAGTACCATTTATTATCCCAATTAGTATTCCAGGCTCCTTCACTGGTTCCTCCATTGGAAGCTGTGCCTTCCATTTGTACCCCGCGCGGCGTAATGGTAAAGAAAAAACCGTTGAGGCGGTCGTTATAAGGGCCAATTACGACACCTATATTATCATTGAGAGGATAGTTAAAATCTCTTCGGAGCGAATTGATCACGTCCGGCGTTTCATCATCATTACAAACCGCAGCAATGTATAAAAACTCATCGCTGAAAGTCATTTTAAAAATGGTACTGAATTCTGGTTTCGCAGTATCAACGGGGTAATTCAAATACCAGTTATCAGCTGGTTGTGCGTTTTGCCAGTCTGGTTCATCCAGGACACCATCGATGGTAATTTCGCCTTTGGCTTTTTTGATATGCAGCTCTGTGCCGGGCTGATTTTGGGCAAAGAGAAGAATAGGAAAACTAAGTAGTAGCGTCAATTTGAATTTCATGGCGCAAAGATAAGAAAGACTCCCCTTTTTGGTCAATTCATTTTTGGGGAGAACTGCTTTTTCGGGGAGAGTCTATTTCTTATTGGATTGTCAATTAGGTTTCTTGACAATTATTCCTGTTTAACAAGCCTGACAATTGTTGATGCTCAGGAAGACGTCTTTCCCTTTTCCTTCTCCACCAAATTCACTGCCCGCTGGGGACTCAACCGATACAAAAGATCCAGCGAACGGGCATCTTTGCCGACCATAATTCCCTGGGATTTGTCTCTTTCAATTGCTTTAATGATAATATTGGCAGCCTTTTCCGGACTCAGGGCTTTTACCTCTTTTTTGGAGACGGTTTGATCAATGGGAGATTCCAGACCTGAATTTACCATAATATTGGTATGAATCGCACCCGGATAAATAATGGCGACCTTTACCGGACTTCCTTTCAACTCCGCAGATAGCCCTTCTGTAAATAATTTTACAGCTCCCATCGATGCGCTGAAAACAGCCTGTCCTGAACAAGGGATTAATCCCCTCATATTTGAGACGTTAACGATGTATGATGTCGTACGCAATAATAAATGCGGGAGAAAAGCTCTGACCATATTCACCATACCATAAAAATTGATATTCATGATTTCTTCTATCTGCTCATATTCAAGCTCTTGCACTGGCTTAAGTGCCTGGTCCATTCGCGCGTTATTGATAATTCCATCTACGGCTCCATGTCTCTTAATCACTTCTTTTGGCAAGGTACGCACGCTTTCCCGGTCAGTGATATCCAGAATATGAGAGGATAGATTATACTTTTTCTCTCCAGCCAATCTGGCTGTTTCTTTCAATCCTTCGGCATTGGTATCCACATTAGCTACACTCGCTCCCTGAGCCAGGAGCTGGAGAACAAGTTCCCGGCCAATTCCACTACCACCGCCGGTTACTACCCAAACTTTGTCTACTATAATCATAATGTTTTTGGTTAAAAAAATAGACTCCTCTATGTAATTCCTAAGTCAGAATCACATCATTTAAACAGATCTTCGCGAGATCTTCAATCAACTAATACAATTAAACTGAACTGGTTTTTGACGTAGCAGATAGCAGCGTTCTAATGAGCAAATATACGTAATTCCCTCAATCTCGAATTACAATTTTAACCCGCTGATACGCCATTTTTCACCGTTTACACGCCTGAATAACGCAAACCCATAATCGTGAAATCATCATGCTGAGGAGCTTCACCCACAAAGGCTTCAATGGCTTCTTCCAGCGCCTGAACCATCTCCTTCATGGACTCATACTGACGGCCATTTAACACCGATTGAGTTCTTTCCATGTCAAACATCAAACTCTGGGAATTCATGGCTTCGGTAATGCCATCAGTGTACAAAAGGAGGGAATCTCCGGGTTGTAATTGGAGCTCTCCGACTTCAAATCTGGCATTTTCCATAATGCCTACCAGGGGACTTTTATTGACGTCCAGGGCATAATATACGCCTCCTTCCAGGGAAACAAAGGGGGGATTATGTCCACCATTTACATATTGGAGTAGGCCTGTGCGGATGTTGAGGACTCCGGCAAAAATGCTGACAAACATCATATCCTCATTATTCCGGGCCAGCAGATCATTGACAGAGGGCATGACCTCGTCAAAATTGGGATTATTGCTGATCAGCATCCGTAGGGAAGTAAAAGTCCGCATCATAAACAGAGCGGCAGGCATTCCCTTTCCAGATACATCACCAATAGCAATATAAATCCGTTCATCATCCAGGGCGAGGGCATCATAAAAATCTCCCCCGACTTCGCGTGCTTGTTTGGACATCGCAAAAGCATCAATCTCAGGATGATTGGGCAATAATTCAGAACCATTGGGAACCATACTGGCCTGGATCTTCCCGGCAGTTTCCAGTTCCTTTTCCAGATGTTTGTATTTGATCTGCTCCTCGACTTCCCGAATCAGGGCATGATTGGTTCTTTGAAGGCGGGAAGCCATCATGCTCATCATATTGCGTACCCCTTTGCGAATCATAATCTGTTCCCAAAAGACATAATCGGGAATACAGAGAATCTGACTGGTCTCATGTCCAATGACCATGGCTGAAGTCGGGCGCTCCATCACGATTGACATTTCCCCCAGACATTCACCTTCATGAATAGGAATGGAAATTTCGGTATCTCCTTTTTCCAGAATAATCCGAAGCTCGCCGGTGATCAGCAGATACAGGGTATCATTGGATTGGTTTGACTCTATTAATACCTCCCCCGGATCAATCTGTTTGATGGTGCTGAATTGAAGGATTTTCCGGACCTGCTCGTGGGTAAAGTCTTTGAAGAGGTCATAATTCGCCAGCCCCGATTCCAGTTCGGAGATTAATTGACTGGCAGAATGAATGTTAGCCTCTGAAAGACTCATGGTAGTTAAGTAGTTCTCATTTCTCTCCTCAATGAGAGAAACCCTTTTTCGCCACGTAGAGTGAGCATTTTCAGCCAATTTCGGGAATATTTTGTGAAATTACTAGGGGAGAGGGGGATTTGTTTGGGGGAATAGCTGGAGCAGGAATGTAAAAATCATTTAAAAATTTTGCCAATTGAGAAACAATCTTTCAACACAACCGTTTTACATGCATATATAATAGTATTACTATCAGCATTAAATCATAAAACACATTATCAGCATGTAAAACAATCAGTTTTGATTCACTATCGAAATCTATTTTAATTTAATACCATATGAGACAGACTCTTTTTTCAAATTTCAGCATCGCCGTATTAGCGGTTGTATTTTTGAGCAGCTGTGTTACAATCAGGCAGGGAGAAGTAGGGGTAAAACGCACCCTGGGAAAGTATTCTGACAACCCGTACACACAGGGATTGAAGGTTTACAATCCATTTGTCTCGCAAGTAGTGAAAATATCAACCCAGACTGAAAACCTCGAAGTAAGTTTAAGTATTCCATCCAAGGAAGGGTTAAATATTCAGTCTGATGTATCTATTCTCTACAATGTGATATCTGGTGATGCTCCTGAATTGCTTCGCAATATTGGAAGGAGTTATGAGCGAAATATCATTCTTCCGGTATTCCGGTCAGCTGTTGCCGATGTTTCCTCCCGTTTTTTTGCCAAGGATATGCATACTGGCGAAAGAGCTACCATTGAAAAAGCCATCCGGGACCAGATGATGGTACATCTCAAAGGTAAAGGGATAGAAGTAGAAGCAGTATTATTAAAAAGCATTCAACTTCCTCCAAGTTTAGCCAGGGCAATTGAAGAGAAACTGGAAGCCGAACAGCAGGCACAACGTATGGAATTTGTACTCCAGCAAG
>JAGQVA010000229.1:3400-7648 GCA_020438265.1 Bacteroidota bacterium | reverse complement strand
TAGGGTCTGGTTTTGAGAGGATCAGCACCTTATTGAAGGTTGATAATAAACTGAGTAATTGGCTAGATGTAAATGCAAAGATCAACCTGAGCCAAACCAATACAAAACTGATCACGGGGCAGGAAAATATTATCTCCACAGCCCTTCAAATGACTCCTAATATTCCTGTGAAAAACTTTGATGGCACGTATGCCGGAGGAAATACAGAGAATATCAACAGCCAGCAGTTTCTTCCTCCCAATCCCATTGGTTTGGCTGATATCACAACCAATGATCAATTGAGAAGGAGAGCTTTAGGTGGATTTAGTTTTAATATACGAATTCTTGAGGGTCTGAATTTTGTTACTTCATTTAATGGAGATATTCAATATTCGGAGGCGACCTATTTTCAGCCGGCATATAAATTTGGTTTCCAGGAAAGACCAGCTGCCACTCTTTCGGAGAGAGCAGGCAGTAGTTCTTATTGGAATTTTCAGCAGATGCTGACGTATGACAAAACATTTGGCAACCATGCACTGAATGTAATGGCCCTTCATGAAGCTCAAAAAAGCAGATGGAAAAATACAACAAGCGGTATTTCTGATTTTGTATCTGATCTGGTTGTAGACTTAAATCTTGGAAATAGTGAAACAGCTACTGTGAGTGGTGGCAAGGGTTCGTGGGCACAAGAGTCTTTCCTGGGAAGGTTGAATTATAATTTTGGGCAACGTTACTATTTGATGACGACGTTCCGGGCTGATGGTTCTTCTAATTTTGGGGCCAATAATAAATGGGGCTTTTTCCCTTCAGCAGCTTTAGCCTGGAGAGTATCTCAGGAGCCCTTTTTTAATACCAATTTCATTAATGAGCTGAGACTTCGCCTTGAAACCGGAATTACAGGAAACCAGGGCGGTAGTGGATTTATTTACGGAACGCTGGGGACCTGGACAACTCCATGGGGAACTGGATTCGCATTAAACAGATACCCGAACCCCGATTTGCAATGGGAAGAAACCTTAACGAACAATGTCGGAGTAGACATATCCTTTTTTGAAAGTCGTGTTCAGTTAGAGTTTGATTACTACATAAAAAAGACAGATGGGCTGCTTACCGAGGCTGCTAATCCTGATTACCTGGGTGTTACAGGTAGTGGTGGAATTGGAAACCCATTTGTAAACATCGGATCGATCAGAAATGAAGGATGGACAATTCAGTTAAAGACGCAAAATATAAGCACTCAAAATTTCAACTGGTCTACGAATATCAATTTTTCTACGGTTGATTCTAAAATCGAGTCTCTCAACTCTGAAACAGGCTTTTTTGACAGAACTTCATGGTGGATGAATAACTGGACGCAGAGATCGGCTGTAGGTCAGGCTCCCTGGTTATTTTATGGTTATGTAGCAGATGGATTATTTGAATCCGTGGAAGAACTGGAGACAAGCGCGTTGCCCGTAGATAATGATGGTAACAAATTGCCTATCAGTGAAGACTACATCTGGATCGGAGATGTCAAATACAAGGACATAAGCGGACCCGAAGGCGAACCTGATGGAATTATCGATACACATGATCAGACCTATATTGGGAACCCCAATGCCAAATATACTTTCGGGGTTACAAACAGCTTTTCTTATAAGGCATTTGAACTCAGTGTCCTTATAACCGGAGCACTTGATTATGATGTATACAACTATACCGCATTTCAAGCTACAAATCCCAATAATATCAATCTCAGCAGGAACTTTTTGAACATTGCTTATGACTATGCAAGAATCGGTGAAGATGATAATGGGAATACAGTCATTACCAATTCGGGTACCAATATGCCCAGAATCAATTCAGATGATTTAAATGGTAATTTCAGCAGACACTCCAGCCGATTTGTTGAAGATGGTTCATTTTTGAGAGTTAAGAATATTACGCTTTCCTATAATGTTCCGGCTTCATTTGTCAGAAGATCAGGTTTTATGAATGCGATGCGAGTTGCTTTATCAGTTCAGAATATTGCAACCATTACAAACTATACAGGATATGACCCTGAAATAGGCGCTTATACAAACAGAGATGCGAGTGCTGGTAACCAGGCTATTGGCGTGGACAACGGAAGATACCCATCTGTACCTTTATACACTGCTACTATTGGTATTCAATTTTAAATACCCATTTAACATGAAAAATATACATTCAATTATATTCAAATCTATCGGAATTATTCTCTTTTCCTTTATTGTTTCCAGTTGCTCTGATGCATTTCTGGAATTGCCTCCCGAGAGTAATCTTACCGATGGCGATTTCTACCAGAATGATGCTCAGATTCAATCAGCAACGGCCACCCTTTACAATCTGGTTTGGTTTGACTACAATGACAAGGCTTCTTACAACCTGGGAGACTTCAGAGGAGGATCCACCTTTGATGCATGGAGCGATCGGGATAATGTAGAATTTAAAACTACCCCCGATACCCCTGATAACGGAGTTGCCTGGAGATCTTTCTATAATGTCGTGGGGCAGGCAAATACCACGATGTATAATATCATCAATAATTCAGGTCCTGAAGTTACAGAGCGGATGAAAGAGATTGCTATCGGCGAATGTAGGTTTATGAGAGCTCTGGCCTATGAGCACCTGGTCATGAACTGGGGAGCTATTCCGATCATTGAAAATAACCTTGACCTACTGGATAATCCACTCTCCGTCAGAAGAAATACAATTACCAGTGTATGGGAATTTATCACCAGAGACTATCTGGCAGCAGCAGAAGCTTTACCCGAAACCTCACTGGAACCAGGAAGATTGAATAGATGGGCAGCAGAAGGGATGCTTGCACGAACCTATCTTACCAGAGCCGGGGTGGAAAGTACCGGAGGAATGAGAGTGCAGGACCATTTGGATAAGGCAAAAATGTACGCAAAAAATGTTATCGAAATGAGTGGTGCTTCATTATTGCCTAATTATGGAGATTTGTTCAATTTTCCCTATGACAATAATTCTGAATCTTTATTTTCTCTACAATGGGCTTTTGCTTCCGGAGAATGGGGAAGTAATAATAGTGTAACTGCTTATCTGACGCCTTTTGCAGAACTCGGCAACGGTGATGGATGGGGAGGTGCGAAGGGAGCTACTTTCTGGATTCTCAGCCTTTATGAAGGATTCGAGATGATTGATGAAAATACCCTTGAAGGAAGAACACTCGATTCAAGGTTGCACGCAACATTCATGATGCCAGGTGCTTATTATCCTGACTTGCCATATAATAACGAAAATGGAGATATCGTCAAAGGATTCCGTGTACCTGACCCGCAGGCGGATTTAGGAAATACCGAATTTGCCCATATCAAGAAATATGTTGTTGGAAGACTTGGTGCAACGCAGGCAACAAGCCAGCACTACAGCCACGATACCTATATGTTGAGACTGGCTGAAATGTATCTGATCTATGCTGAAGCTGAGATGGGGAATAATACAAGTACTTCAGATGGGCTTGCTGTCGAATATTTCAATATCGTACATTCCCGGGCTACAGGCCAAACGCTTACAGAAGAGCTGACGGCTCAAATTCTTTTTGAAGAAAGAGCCAAAGAGTTTGCGGGTGAAGCCAGAATGTGGTACGATTTGGTGAGACTACATTACTACAATCCTGATCTGGCCTATCAAATTGTGAGCACTCAGGACCGGGGATTGTATTCCATACAGCCTGATAACCCTCTGGATCCTACAAGCTGGACGATTCAGAAAATATCCTGGGATAATAACAGAAACTTCAGTGCCTCATCAGGCAATTTCCAACTCCCATTACCAGCGAATGAGGTCAGCTCTGCACCGAATTTATTAGAGGAGCCGGAAGATTATCAGTTTAATTAACATTGAAATGAAATTATAAAATGAGTATCACAAAATATATAATTACAGGGCTACTGGTTGCATTTGTTTTCATTGCATGTAAAAATGGCAATGAAGAGATTGTTCCAACGGGAGACCCAATTGTTCACTACGTAAGAGTGACACCACCCGAATCTTCAGATTCTTTGCTGGTCGCAGCTTTTCAGGGATCATTGATTGCCATTATTGGGGAGAATTTGGCGCATGCAAATGATATATGGTTTAACGACCAGCAGGCTGAATTAAATCCTGTATATGTAACCAATAAATCTATCCTTGTTAATGTCCCTACAGGTGTGCCCAAAGAAGTAAGCAATCAATTAAGGATATACTTCTCTAATGGAGATTCACTGTTGCATAATTTTGAGGTAGATATTAGTAAACCTC